>DAIDIH010000089.1 GCA_027459465.1 Bryobacterales bacterium
ACCATGTCGAGCGGGTTGTCCGTCTGTTGGAAGCTGCCCTGCGAAAAGATGACTTCGTTCGACGCGGTCCTGGTTCCGAGTCCAAGCATCAGGCCCGCCGGCACCGTGGTCTGAGAACTGGCCGCCGTGCCGGGCTGAACGTAACTCTGGTAGAGCAGATCCTGGAACTGGGCCCGCCGCGATTTGAACCCGTTGGTATTGGAATTCGCCAGGTTGTTGGCGATATTGTCCAGGTTCGTCTGTTGGGCGTTCATGCCGCTGGCGGCGCTATAAAGGGCGCGAATCATGACTGTTCCCCTTCCTCGATTTCTTCGAGCAATGCTTTATTCATCGACTGCAGTGGCGGCGGCCTGCTAGACCACCTTGGCCACCTCCTCAATACTTCGCCGGCACATATCGCTGCCGATGTTCATGGCTTTCTGAAGCATTTCAAACTGGCGCATCACGCCGACCAGCCGCACCGCGGCCTCGGCCGGCTGCGCGTTGGCGCTTTCGAGCGCGCCCTGATGCACGTCGGGCGCCGCCAACTGCGGCGGAAGGCTCGAAAGACTGAACCGGTAGTAATTGGAACCCTGTTTCTCCAGTTCGTGGAGGTCCTGAAAGCTCGCGACGCCCAGTGTGGCCACCTGCTCGCCTCCCTGCTGGATCGTTCCGTCACCGCTGATATCGATCTCCTGGCTCGGATCGAGCACGATCGGCTTTCGCTCGGACGAGAGCACAGGATAGCCGTCCTGCGTTTGCAGTTTTCCGTCAGGGGAAAGACGGAAGTTCCCGTCTCGGGTATACAGGGTCCCGGTGGGAGTCTGCACCAGGAAAAAGCCCCCTCCGGTCAAAGCGAGATCGAGAGGGTTCCCCGTCGTCGTCAGCGTGCCCTGGCTGAAATCCGTCCAGTGCCTCTCGATCACAGGCAACTGATTGGCCGGCACCGTGCCGTCATCCCCTGTGCTCGCCTCCGCAGATGTATATAAGTTGTAGAATTCGCGATCGGCCTTGAAGCCGGCCGACGAGGCGTTGGCGATGTTGTTGGCAAGCATATCCAGGCTCTCGGCGCGGGACCGGAGTCCGCTGGCTGCTGCAATGGTCAATGCGTCCATGGCGTTCGCACTCGCTAGATCGGGTGGCACGCCACATGCCATTTCGTATTTCCTTCAAATTCCGAATGGGCCGGCCGAAATGCTCAATAGGGCTAGTTTCATTTCGGCAAAAAAATGCCGGAATGAAACGGAATCCGGCGGACAATTGACGGCCTAATCGCTCAAACACACGAATTTTCAGGATTTCCTGCCTGGCACGAAGCGTGCACTTGTCCGGCGCGTGAACGTCGCGCCCACCTCCGCCGCACCGCCCGCCGATCTCGCGCCCCTGTCCGCCGCCGGCGATTCGGGGATGTCTTCCTTCGCGGCTTTGCTGGCGCAGCTTGCAGGTCTCTTTTCTTCCCTGGCGGCAGACACGTCGCTTTCCCCAGTACCGCTTTCAACGAGCTCGGCGATGCCTCCCGTCGAGCCCCCGGCGGTTCCGGCGCCGGTCTCGGATCCCCCGCTTGAACCCCTGGCCGCAAATCCGACTTCGCGTTGGGCGGCGCCTTCGGTCAAGGCGGATCCGGCGGCGGTTTCGATTACGTATTCCGCATCCCTCTCACGACAGTTGCTCTCCCTGCCGGCGGTTCCGGCGTCCCCCGGGTCACCGGCACGCAAGATCCCCGGCAGCCAGGAACCCACCGCAGCGCCACCAGTTCCAGCGCAACCAACCCGCGGAGACAGTACGACCGTGTCGGCCGCCAGCGCGCCGTCGCCTTGTCAAACCGCGGCCACCGCCGGAGACCCGGCGCCGGTGCCGGATTCCAAATCCGTGCAGCCCGCCTCAAAATCGCTCGCCGAAGCATTCCTGGCTGCTCTCCAGCCCGCTCCTCAGAGCCCTTCCTTCCCCAGCGGACGCGGCACGGAACTGAGCAAGCCCGCTGACCCGGCACCCGTGCAACCTTCCGATGTGCGGGCCCCAGAAAACTCCACCCAGCGTCCCCAGGTCGATCAAAACGCTCCACCCGAACCCGGGAAACCGTCGCGGACACTCAACACAAAGCCAGCGCCGGCGTGGCTTGCGGTCCCCTTCGCGCCTCCCCGTCCAGTCACACCCCTGATCATTGAGTTCGGCCCACCGCCGGTCGCGGGAGGCGCGGATACCGAACAAGTCGCAGCCGGGCCGCGGAACGCGGACCGCCGGTCAGGCGCCAGCCTCACGGACGCTCCTCAGCCGAACAGCGGGATCCCTCAGGCGCCCCTGATGACGGCGGAGTCCACCGGCTTCGATTTGTTCTGGCGAACATTCGGTGCCGGCGGCGCGCTGGCATCTAGTGCGATGGTTTCCACCGAGAACCACATTCCGCCGGTCCCGCCGGCTTCGACGCCGGATGTCGCCGGCCTCGCGGCCGCTCCGGCGCAAGACGAGCCCGCCGTGCTGCAGACACAAAAGCCCGGAGTTGCCGAGAACGTCGGCGCGACAAACGAACCGCTTGCAGAAAGTGGGGCCAACGGCAAGTCCCCGGCGCCGATTGTCCCGAACGAAGCACCGGCCGGCCAGAACCAGGGCGACGACCAGCAGTCCGGCCGGTCCGCCGGACACGACAATCCGGAACCTTCGCCGCATGCGCCACCAGCCTTCGTGGCGGGAGCCGGGGAATCAAACCACGCTTCCGAAATGCCGTCCACCGGACAGGCAGCCGAACACGCCTCTTCCGCGTTGCAAGCCCAGCCCGCTCCCGCTGAACCGGCCGCCATCGCGAACCCGCGTTCGGCGCGTGAGCTGTCCTTGCGGCTCGAACAAGAAAACGCTCCGGCAGTGTCCCTGTCGCTGAGCGAGCGCGGCGGCGCGGTCCACGTAGCGGTCCGAACCGCCGACACCGACCTAGGCTCGCGGCTGCAGTCCAACCTCGATCAACTCATGGTTTCTCTGCGGCACCAGGGAGTCGAGGCCGAAGCAGGCAAGTCCGCTCCTCTGGCCGCGCAGCGCAACCAGCCCGGGGCCGGCGAGCAGACCCCGTTCGATAGCCAGGGCCGGTCCGGCAGCAACGGCTCGGGCGACCGCCAGCGCCAGCGGCGAAACCGCCCCTCGCACGCGGCAGAGGGAACCGAGAACCGATTTACCTTGCAGATCCCAGACTCAAACCCGTTTCAAGGACTAAAGCGATGAACTTATCCATCCCCCCCACAGCAAGCCCATTGCCCGGGCATCCGGCCTCCGCCGCGTCCGGCTCGAACCAGTCGTCCTCCTCCGGCTCCAGCGCCGGTTCCTCGGCGAACCCCTCGCTCAGCCCCTCCGCCATCCAACAACAGTTTCTGACCCTGCTCGTGGCCCAACTTCAGAACCAGGATCCACTCAACCCGCAGGATCCCTCGCAGTTTCTCAGCCAATTGGCCAGCATAAACAGCGTTGAGCAGTTGGTGCAGGTGAACCAAACGCTAACGACGATTCAAAGCAACCTTACGGCGAACTCACCGGCAAGCACGGGCGGGACCGGGAATTCCCCGGCAGGCAACACCACCAATTCGTAACCACCAAGGAGACCTCTATGTCCTCATTTTCTTCCGCGCTCTCGGCGCTGAACGCCTTCTCAACCGGCATCGACGTGGTCGGCAATAACCTCGCCAACCTCGACACTACGGGCTTCAAAGCCAGCACGGTCTCATTCCACGATCTCGTCACCGAGTCGTTGAGCACCGGCCTGTCCGACACCCAGGTCGGCTTCGGCGTCGGAACGCCGGTGACGATGCGGCAGTTCACCCAGGGCGCGATTCAGACCACCGGCGCACCGCTCGATGCCGCGATACAGGGGGACGGCTTCTTCGTCGTCCAGGATCCCTCGAGCGGAGCCACCCAGTATACCCGGGCCGGCAACTTCGAAGTCGACCAATCCGGAAATCTCGTGACAACTACCGGCGCGGTGGTCCAGGGCTGGACGATCCAGAACGGCGTGCTCAATACCAATGGATCGATCGGCCCGATCAATGTTCCGACCGGAACCCTGAAGCCGCCGGTGGCCACACAGAACATGTCCCTCGATCTAAATCTCGATTCGCAACAGACGGTGAGCGGAACCCCGAATACATTTTCGACTTCGATCCAGGTCTACGATTCCCTCGGCGTGGCGCATATCCTCACGGCCCAGTTCACCCAGGGGACGACCGCCGGGCAGTGGAATTATTCGATCTCAGTGCCGAACTCCGACGTGACCTCCCCGATGACGCCCGTAACCGGCACCCTGACGTTTGACCAGAACGGTAACCTGACAACGCCGGCAGCAACCGACCCTCCGCCTCAGATTCAGATCCAGGGCCTCGCCGACGGCGCTTCCAACATGACGATCAACTGGCAGCTTTACAACAACGGCACGCCGCGCATCACGCAATACGCGCAAGCTTCCGCCGTCTCGGCCCTTTCGCAAGATGGTTCCGCCGCCGCCCAACTTTCCAATGTCGGGGTCGGCCAGAACGGACAGATTATCGCCCAGTACAGCGACGGGCAGCAGACTGTAGTCGGCCAACTGGCGCTGGCCACCGTCCGCAATCCCGAGTCGCTCGTGGCCGTCGGCAACAACAACTTCGAGCTGAGCGCGAACAGCGCGATCCCGGCCATCGGCACTCCGGGCACCGGCGGCCGCGGCTCGGTCCAGGGCGGCGCGCTCGAAGCCTCCACAGCGGACATCGCCACGGAGTTCACGCACTTGATCGTGCTCCAGAGCGGCTACGAGGCCAACTCAAAAGTCATCACCACCGTCAATCAGGACGTGCAGACCACCATCAACCTGATCCAGTAGGGACTCGCGCCGGCACACTCCGATGAATCCCACAAACACACCCGCCGGGGAAGTTTCCTTCCTGGGCGATGTTCCTCTCCAGATCGAGGTGGAACTCGACCGCAAGGTGATGACCATCGAGGAGATTCTCGCGCTGGACGTCGGCAGCGTGATTCGCATGTCGCGATCCGCCGGCGAGAACATCGACATCCTCATCGGCGGAGCGCTGGTCGGCTCAGGGGAAATCGTCATCATCGAGGAAACGGTCGGCGTGCGCATGACCGACTTCAACAACGAGGCCTGACGCCAGTGGCGGAAACGGGAGAGGACGGAAGACCATGACCGATCTGATCGGGAGGATGGCAGCGGCCGGAATTGTCATTGTCCTCGCTTGGGTGGCGGCGCATATTCTGCGTCGCCGGCCCCCGGCGGAAAGGGCGCCGGGCCGGGGGTTGCATTGGCTCCGGAGTTCCGCCGGACAAAAAACCCTCTACAGCGAAGCCCGCCTCGCCTTGACGCCGCACCATTCTCTCCATGTCGTTCGCGTCGGCGCCCGCCGCTACCTGCTATCGGCGCATCCGGCCGGCCTTTCGACGATCGCCGAACTGAGCGCGTCCGATGTCACGGCCGGGGATCCGCTCCCGGCCCGGAGAGCCGTCGAAATATGAGGCGCCTCACTCTGTTGCTCCCCGCCGTCTCAACCGTCTGGGCGGCGCCCGCCTCGCCGGGCGACGCCAAACCGGGCGGCGGATCTCCCATGCAGATGGTGCTGCTGCTCACCCTTCTGACGCTGCTGCCGGCGATCTTCATGGCCATCACGCCGTTCCTCCGTATCACCGTCGTCCTCCATTTCCTGCGGCAGGCGCTCGGCACGCAGACCACGCCGTCCAACCAGGTCCTAATCGGGCTGGCGCTGTTTCTCACCATCCCCCTGATTCAGCCCGTCGTCTCGGACGTCTACACGCACGCATGGGTCCCGCTGGAGCAGGGCCAGATGAGTTGGCAGCAGGCTTGGGAGGAGGGCTCGAAGCCGGTCCGCGCCTATCTGTCCCGCTCGGTCCGGGAAAAAGACGTCCGGGTTTTCCTCGAAGCGACTCACTCCCCGGCCCCGGCCAAACCTTCCGATCTGAGCCTGGCCGTGCTCGCCCCCGCCTACGTGCTTTCGGAACTTCGTATTGGTTTTCAGATCGGCGTCGTCTTGTACATCCCGTTCCTTCTGATCGACCTGATCGTCGCCTCCGTCACGCTTTCCATCGGTATGGTTCAGCTACCCCCGGTGATGATCTCGGCCCCGTTCAAAATTCTTCTCTTTGTGCTCGTCGACGGTTGGAATCTCATCGTCGGCTCACTGATCCGGAGCTTCGCTACCTGATGACCGAACAAGCCGCAGTGGAATTGTTCCGCAACGCTCTGAACACGGCGTTTTGGCTCAGCATGCCGTTGTTGCTGCTGGGATTCGTAGTGGGAGTCGTGGTCAGCATCATACAGGTCATCACGTCGATGCAGGATGCGAGCTTCAGCGCCGTGCCCCGGCTCTGGGCCTTCTACCTGGGACTGATCCTTTTTCTGCCCTGGATGTCGATGCGCTTGGTGGCCTACACCTCCGCTCTGTTCGGTGACTTCAGCCGTTATGTCCGCTGACTTCCCCTTCGGCGAGGCAACGCTGCTGAGCTTCCTGCTCGCTTTGTCGCGGATCTCCGGCCTGTTTGTCTTCGTCCCGATCCCCGGACTGCGCACCGGGCCGGACGCCGCAAGGCTTGTGGCTTCCCTTGCTCTCACGGTGGCGCTATTCCCGTTCTGGCCTACTCCTCCCTCGCCCGATCCGCCCCCGGGAGAACTGGCCGCCTGGGTGCTGGCCGAGTTCGCCGTGGGCGCGACCGCGGGAGTGGTGGTCGCACTCGTGCTGGAGGGCTTTCAGATGGCGGGGCAATTGATCGGACTCCAGGCCGGCTACGGCTATGCCGCCACGATCGACCCCACCACGCAAGCCGACGCCGGCGTGCTCCTCATCTTCTCCCAGCTTCTGGCCGGCTGCATCTTTTTCGCCTTCGGAGTCGACCGGGTGCTGGTGAAAGTCCTCGCCTTTAGTCTTCAGTCCCTGCCCGCCACAAGCTTTCGCATTCAGGCCCCGGCCGTGGAGGGGATGATTCGCCTCGGCGCCGAGGTCTTCTCGCTCGGCCTGCGAATCGCCATGCCCGAGATCGCCCTGCTCGCTCTCATCGACCTGTGTTTCGGCGTTCTGGGCCGGTTGCTTCCGCAGATCCAATTCCTGGCTCTGTCTTTCCCAATGAAAATGGCCGCCGCGCTGCTCGCTCTGGCCGCCACGCTCGCCGTCTTCCCTGAGACCGGGGCGGCGGTGGCGGGACACGGCGTAGTCTTCCTCCGCGAGGTGCTGCGTCCCCGATGAGCGAGCGCGGCCAGAGGACCGAGAAGCCCACCCCGCGGCGTCTGCTGCGAGCCCGCCAGGACGGCCGGTTCGCCGTGAGCAAGGAAATCACGAGCGCGGCCGAGTTCGTCGCCTTCGCGGCGCTCGCCGTGGCGATGACGCCGCAGGCCTTCACCTCCTTGAGCCAGTTGATCCGCGCGTTGTTTGAAATGGCGTTCCACCGCTCGGCGGCCTCCGACATCCGTCTCCTCAGCCCGCTCATCCTCCGCCGGTGCATCCTACCGCTTCTTTGGAGCTTCTCCCTCGTGACGGCCGCCGGACTGGCGGTGCAGCTTGCCGTGACCCAATTCGGATTCGCGCCCGCGCGCCTGGCGCCGCAGTTTTCGCGCTGGAATCCGGCCGAGCGGCTAAAGGGCCTGCCCGCGCAGAACCTCGCTTCCGCCGTCCAGGCGCTGCTGCTCGGCCCGCTCCTGGCCTACGCGGCCTTTCAGGTGATCCACTCCAATCTCGCTTCCTATTTCGCCTTGCCGCGGGCCAGCCCAGGCGCGGCCGTTGCCTGGGTCGCCCTGAGTTGGAAGAGCTTTCTTGTTAAGGTCTGCTTCGTGGTTATCGTGCTGGGCGTGCTCGACCTCGTCCGCCAGAAGCGCCGCTTCCTTCGCGAACTGCGCATGACGAAGCAGGAAATCCGGGAGGAGATGAAGGAAACCGAGGGCAATCCGCAGATCAAAGCCAAGATTCGCCGCCTACAGCGAGACGCCGCGCGGCGCAACATGATGAAGGAAGTCCCGCTGGCCACCGCGGTGATCGTCAATCCGACGCACTACGCTGTAGCGCTGCGCTACGAATCGGGGACGATGGTCGCTCCGCGCGTCGTGGCCAAGGGCAAAAACTACCTGGCGCTCCGGATCCGCGCGATCGCAACCGGGCACCAGGTTCCGATCGTCGAAAATCCCCCCCTCGCCCAGGCGCTGTACAAGAGCGTCGATGTCGGCCAGGAGATTCCGGCGCATCTGTACCGCGCCGTCGCCGAAATCCTCGCCTACATCTTGCGGCTGATGAATCCGAAGGCTCGGGGAGGAAAGAATTGACGCCTCGCGGAGGGAACAAGAAGCAATGACGCAAGCCGAAGCCATCGTAGCGGCCCGCCCCGCTCCCATCGCCGCGCCGGGCAACCAGGGCCGTGGCGCGGCATCCTCGCCGGGTCCGCGAAAACAAACCGGCGGAGGCGCCCATCGGCAGCGGGGGAGAATCCTCGCCAATGCCAACTGGAGCGAAATGGCGATCCCTCTCGCCGTTCTCGCGGTCGTTCTCGCGATGATCACGCCGCTGCCCGCGATCCTGCTGGACCTGCTCATCAGCGCCAACATCGCCGGCGCCGTCATCGTCCTGATGAGCTCGATGTACATCCGCCGGCCGGTGGAGTTCAGCGTTTTCCCCACCACCCTCCTGCTGATGACGCTGTTCCGCCTGGCTCTGAATGTCTCCAGCGCCCGGCTCATTCTGCTCAACGGCAACACCGGCACCAGCGCGGCCGGCGAGGTCATCCAGGCCTTCGGCGCGTTCGTGGTGGGCGGCAACTACATCATCGGCGTCGTCATTTTCCTCGTCCTCATCGCCATCCAGTACGTGGTCATCAACCACGGCGCGGTGCGCATCTCCGAGGTCACCGCCCGTTTCACTCTCGACGCCATGCCCGGCAAGCAGATGTCGATCGAT
>DAIDIH010000090.1 GCA_027459465.1 Bryobacterales bacterium
ATGCGGCATTTCCGCCACTAGTCAAGACCGGACCGGCTGCGCGTCTACTTCTGGCCCGCGGCGACAAACACGGCGCCGACACCGTCCTTCTGGGCGGCTTTGTCGAAGGCCGGCAGGTCCTGCTTGTTCAGCACGGTCCAGCTTAGGAGGCGTTCATCGGTCTCGCTCTTGAGCTTCTCGAATTGTTTGATCGAGGCTTCGGTGGGCGCCGCGTCGGCGTGGTCGTTGATCATGGCTGCCAGATACGCCCACTGGCCGTCGAGGCCGAGCGGATAACTCAATGAGTCTTCGCTCGCGGAGACCTGGCGGTTGATGAGCGGGGCTTCGGCGGCTTTTAGCTTTTCGTCCAGAGCGTCGATCGAGGCGGTGAGCGATTCGGCCGGGGTGCCCGCGATGCGCTGTTTCAAGCCGGCCAGTTGGCCGCGTACGTCGGAGATGCCGTTGATGGTCGTGTAGACACGCTTGAGTTGGTCCTGGATCTCCATCAGGATGTCGAACTGTTTCTTCAGGTCGGCGAGCGAGGTATGGAGGCGCGGATCGGGTTTTAGCTCGAGCGGCGCGGTGGCGGTTTTGCCGTCGACGGTGAGGCGGACCTGATAGTTTCCGGGCAGGGCCATTGGGCCGTGGGCGCCCTCTTCGTAGTCCCACAGATAGTAGCCGGGCACGCGCGGGGCGATGTCCTGATAGGCCAGGTTCCAGACGAAGCGGTTCAAGCCGGGCTTGATTTCGAGTTCCTTGTGCGGCTTGGGATCGTCGGGGTCACGAGGCTGAGTTTGGGGCGCGGTGCGGGAGGCCGAGTACTCCCTGACGAGCGCACCGTGAGCGTCCAGGATATCGAGGGTCGCCTCCTTCGGCGCCTTTTTCACCGAGAAATAGACGATGGCTCCGCCGGGCGGGTTCTGCCCGGCAAACGGCGAGGGGAACGCGTGGCCAGAATGCAGGCGGTAGGCCGGGGACGGCTGATAGAGATGGAGGTCTTCGTTCGCAACGGTATCGGTGTGCTGGCGCAAGGGGGCGATGTCGTCGAGAATCCAGAACGAGCGGCCATGGGTGGCCACGACGAGGTCGTTGTCTTTCACGATCAGGTCGTGGACGGGCGTCATCGGCAGGTTCAACTGGAGGGACTGCCATTTCCGGCCGTCGTTGTATGAAACGAAGACGCCCTTTTCTGTTGCGGCAAAGAGCAGGTCCTTGCGGACGGGGTCCTGGCGGACGGCGCGGACGAAAGCACCGCTTGGAATGCCGTCGGTGATGCTGGTCCAGGTCACGCCGTAGTCGGTGGTCTTGTAGGCGTAGGGAAGCGGGTCGTCGTTTTGATGCCGGTCCACCGCGACGTAGGCGGCGCCGGCGTCATGGGGGGAGGCATCGATCTGGCTGATGCGGCTCCAGGCGGGCAGGTTCTTTGGCGTGACGCTGGTCCAGGTTTTGCCGCCGTCGCGGGTGATCTCGATGAGGCCGTCGTCAGTCCCCGCCCAGATGAGGCCTTTTTCGAGCGGCGATTCGGCGAGGGCGAAGATTGTGTCGTAGTATTCGGTTCCCGTGTCGTCGATGCTGACCGGGCCGCCGGAAGCGATCTGCTTGCTTTTGTCGTTGCGGGTCAGGTCCGGGCTGATGGCGGTCCAGTGCATGCCGGCGTCGGTGGTCTTGAACAGGCGTTCGCCGGCGTGATAGAGCGTATTGGGGTCGTGGGGAGAAAGCATCAGCGGCGCGGTCCACTGGAAGCGGTGGGCCAGGCCGGCCGCGCCTTCGCCGTCGGTTAATTCGGGGAACACGGTGATTTCGCGCGTCAGGTTGGTTTTTTTGTCGAACTGCGTGATGGTGCCTTGATAGCCGTCGGCGTAGACGATATCGGGATCGCGCGGGTCTGGGGCGATGTAGCCCGATTCGCCGCCGCCGACGCTGTACCAATCCGGCCGGTCGATGCTGCCGTGCGGGCCGCGGCTGGCGATGGCGACGGTGGTGTTGTCCTGCTGCGAGCCGTAGACGTAGTAAGGGAACCGAGTGTCGGCGATGACGTGATAGAACTGGGCGGTCGGTTGATTGTCCTCGCGCGTCCACGTCGTGCCGCCGTCGACGGTGACGGTGGCGCCGCCGTCGTTGGTTTCGACCATGCGCGCGGTGTTCGTGGGGTCGATCCACAGACCGTGATTGTCGCCGTGCGGCACGCGAATTTTCGAGAACGTGTGGCCGCCGTCGATCGAGCGCAGGAACTCGACGTTCATCACGTAGAGCTTGTCGGGGTCCTTCGGATCCGCGACGACGTGCATGTAGTACCAACCGCGCTGGACCAGGCGATGCTCGGGATTGACCAGTTCCCACTTGGCGCCGCCGTTGTCGGAGCGGTAGAGGCCGCCGTTATCTTTGGCTTCGATGAGCGCATAGACGCGCTGCGAATTGGCGCCAACAGCGACGCCGAGCTTGCCGTAGGGGCCTTTGGGGAGGCCCTGTTCTTGGCTGATTCGTTTCCATGTGCTGCCGCCGTCGGAGGAACGGTAGAGGCCGCTGCCGGGTCCGCCGCTCGAGAGCGTCCAAGGAGTGCGGTAGACCTGCCAGGTTGCGGCGAAGAGGATGTTGGGGTTGTTCGGATCGAAGACCACGTCGATAGCGCCGGTGTGGTCATCGATGTAAAGTACTTTGCTCCAGGCTTTACCGCCGTCGGTGGAGCGAAATACGCCGCGGTCGGGATTCGGGCCGAACACATGGCCGAGCGCCGCCACGAACACGATGTCCGGGTTCTTTGGATTTACGATGATCTTGCCGATCGCGCGGGTATCTTTCAGGCCGATGTTTTTCCACGTTGCGCCGCCGTCGATGGACTTGTAGACGCCATCGCCTTCGGCCGCGTCGCCGCGAATGCAGCCCTCGCCGGTGCCGACGTAGATGGTGTTTGGATCGGATGGGGCCACGGCGAGGCTGCCGATGGTGGCCGAGCCCTCGTGATCGAACACGGGCTTCCAGGTGTTTGCGCCATCGACGGATTTCCAGACGCCGCCTCCGGCCGCGCCGAAGTAATACGTCGAAGGATCGCCGGGGATTCCTGTTGCGCTCAGCGAGCGTCCCCCGCGAAACGGCCCGATCAGCCGATATTCGAGGCCGCTCGGTTCCTTGCTCCGCGGGGTCTGGGCGGACGAGGAGGCAGAGAGGATGAGCGCTATCGTCCCAACGGCGAAGGCAGAGGTACGATCCATAAGTCTTCAGTTTCCTGTACTTACTCTCTCGTCCTTGGTCAAGCGAAGAGCCGCGTCGAGACCGCCTCCGCGTTGGATGCCGGGAACATTGAATTGATCGACGAACTCTTTGTCGGCGCCTTGAAAGCCGGCGAGATCCGCGTGGAGGCGTACCGGGACCTCGGCGGTAGCGGCGGCGAACAGGGTCCAGATAGCGGCCTTGCCGAAGCCGTATAGCTGGATGGGACCGCGTCCCTGCTGTTGTAAATAGCGGAGGCTGGTGAGGATGTCCTGGACACGGTTGGCGTCATCGGTGAGGTTGAAGGTGGTGAAGAATTTCCCGGAGCGGTCCCTGGGGGCGACGGCGGATCCGGTTTGAAACGCGTCGATCAGCAGTATGGACCAGCCAAGCTTTCGGATTCGCTCAACTGCGGGGTCGTGCTGGGCGGCTTCCGCGCCATCGGGATGAACGATCACGGCGACGCCCGATTGCGGTCCGGCGATCCACATGGCCGGAACGCGGTCGCCGAAACCTTCGCGGCCGAGCACGAGTTTTTTGCCCTCGCCGTCCTTGTCCACATGCGCCGGCCACTCGACGCCGATGGAGGCTTGCAGGGAAGCGCGCAACTGGGCCGGATCTTCGGCCTGGCGCTGGGCCTGGCTCATCTTCTTCCAAAGGGCGAAGATGCCGGCGTAGTCGAGCGCTCCGGGCGGAAGCGTGCGTCCCTCAAGGGCGAGCAACTCGTTGGGCATGGGTACGTGAGAAGGCTTTTCGGTGAGGGAGGCCGCGTTTGGGTCGGCGAGAATGCGTTTGGCGAAGAACCGGTACACGGCTTCGCGGCTTTCCTTGTTGTAGTTGTGCTGGGCTTCGAACTGCACGGTTTCGACGGCGTCACCGGCGCCGTAGAGTTCGTAAATGGAATGGACGGCGGGAAACTCTTCGCGGGGCGTGTTGCGGGTCCAGTCGGTCGTATCGCTAACCATGATCATCGGCCGGGGTGCGGCGAGAGCTGCGATTTCGACGTTTGACGTTCCGACGCGCAGGCCGGGGGCGTTTTCGCATTCTCCGCCGCCCTGCATGATGAAGGAAATCATGTTCACGGGCGCGGACCAGCGAATGCGCGGGTCGATGGCCTGGAGCAGAAGGGTTTGGGTTGCGCCGCCGGAAGCGCCGGTGGCGGCGATTCGTTCCGGGTCGACATCGGGAAGGCTTGAAAGGAAATCCACCGCGCGGAGGGAGTTCCAAAGCTGAAGCGCCAGGGGGCCGAACGACCAGAGCGCCTCCTCGGGTCCGCCGAAGTCGTGCGGGGTTTGGAGGGTGTCGTTGTATCCGACCATGTCGTAGCTGAAGACGACGAACCCGAGCCGGGCCAGGTTGATGCAACGCGCAGGGACCGAGGCGACGTCGGAATTCTCCAGCCTGCCGTAGGCCCAATGGCCGTGAGGAGAAACGATGCCGGGAAGCCGCCCGGTGCGTCCGATTGGCCGGTAGAGGTTCCCGCCGAGGTAGTAGCCGGGCAAGGTTTCGAGCAGGACCTTTTCCACCGTGTAGTCCGGGCGCTCGAGTTTCCCGAACACCTGCGGATTCAGAGGGGTACGCTCGAAAAGGGGATCCAGCCCGGCGGCTGCAAGAATCTGCCTCCGGAGCTTGTCCCGGCGCATCTCCCAATCAGCGGCGGAAGAAAATTTGGGCGCGGAAAAGTGTGTGTCAGTTCCCGGAGTGTAGGTGTTCCGGATGTCTTTGCCGGGAATTTGGGCAGCCAGCAGACCGGTGAACAGCAGTGCGACGCACGGCGGCGAAAGAAGTTTCATAACTTCGGTCAGCTTTTGTAACGCAGCCGGGTTGACACCCGTCGGAATTAAAGGTAGCGTAGTTGTCACAAGGGAGGCAGTCATGGGATTCATTCCCTCCAAATCGTTTTTAGCCTTGATGATAACGGCCGGGTGCGTTCCCACGCTCGCGCTGGCGCAGCAGGTCATCTCGGCGCATTCGGGGGTCGTGCAATATGTCGAGGGCAACGTCACGGTCGGGGGCGAGATTATCAACCCGAAAGCGGGGCAGTTCCCTAGCTTAAAACAAAACGACGTGCTGAAGACGGAGCAGGGCCGCGCCGAAATTCTTCTGACGCCGGGCGTGTTTCTGCGCGTGGGGGAGAATAGCTCGGTTCGCATGGTGTCGACGGACCTCACCGACACCCGCGTCGAGTTCCTGGCGGGTTCCGCGCTCGTCGAGTGCGACGACATGCCGAAGGACAATGCCGTGACGATGGTGCACAGCGGGACGAACGTGTTGATCCTCAAGAGCGGCTTGTACCGGTTTGACGACAATCCGCCGCGAGTCGGCGTCTATGGCGGCGAGGTGAAGCTTGTGGCCGCCAGCGGCAAAGTGCTCAACCTTCGGAACGGCCGGCAGGCGACGCTTGAGGGCAACATTGAGGAGAGCAAGTTCGACGCCAAGCTCGAGGAAGACGCCCTGTACCGCTGGAGCAGCCGCCGGAGCGACTACATCGCGATGGCGAACGTCTCGGCTGCGAAGACGGCCTATGACAGCGGCTCCTACACGGGCGGGATGAACTCCTGGGCGTACAACCCCTACTTCGGCGGATTTACCTTCATGCCTTATGACGGCATGTTTTTCAGCCCGTTTGGGTACCCCTACTGGAGCCCGTTCTCGGTGTGGAATATGTATTCGATGTATCCCGGCTATTACGGATACTATCCGGTTGGTTACTATGGCGGCGGTGGTTACGGGTATGGAGGCGGCGCTGGATACGGCGGCGCGAACCGGACGCCCTATTCGCCGAAGCAGCTTGGTTATTCGACGGGCACGCGTACGTCGAGCCTCGGCACGTCAAGCCGCACGGGCGGCTTGTCGGGAGGCCGGTTCAGCGGCAGTCACATCTCCGGCGGGGCCCTTTCGCGCGGCGGCTTTAGCGGCGGTCGCGGTAGCTTTGGCGGTGCGCGTGGTGGCAGCTTCGGCGGAGCCCGCGGCGGCAGCCTAGGTGGTGGCCATGCCGGCGGTGGCGGCGGCGGTGGTGGACACAGCCGCTAGAGCAACACATCTCGACCAAGGTCAAAAGCCCGCGCCTCACGGCGCGGGCTTTTTTGATGGGCGCGGGAGGCCCGCCAGGCCACGAAGGGACCCTCGGGAAGAAGTTCCAAGGATGCCGCGATGAACTGCTGATGGACCGGATCGAGGAGCTGCTTGAGCTCCGTCGCGATCCCGCGCCGAAGCCCGGCTACGGCCGGAGGGTTTCGTCAAACTCGTCCAGCCACGCCTCGTACATCTGGCGCGAGGCTTTGCCGACCACGCCATGCATCTTCTGCGGATAGACGATCATCCGGAAGTCCTTGCCGGCTTTCTCGAGCGCGTCGGCCATCTGCATGGTGTTTTGGAACAGGACGTTATCATCCTCGAAGTTGTGGACGATCAGGAGCTTCGATTGCAGCTGCGAGGCATAAGTGATCGCCGAGCCATCCTTGTAACCGTCGGGGTTGACGTCCGGCAGGCCGAGGTATCGTTCGGTGTAAATGGTGTCGTAGTTATGCCAGTCGGTAACCGGCGCGCCGGCGATGCCGATCTTGAAGACTTTCGGGGCGTTCAGCAGCGAGTACAGCGTCATATAGCCGCCATAACTCCAGCCGGTGATGCCGATGCGGTCCGGATCGACAAAGCCGAGCTTTTCCAGATAATGGATGCCCTCCAACTGGTCGGCCAACTCGGTTTTCCCGAACCGATGATAGATCGGGGTTTCAAAGGCATGGCCACGGCCTTTCGAGCCACGGTTGTCCAACTGCCACACGAGGAAGCCCTTTGTTGCCAGAACCTGCGCCAACCCCACGCCACGCCAGGCGTTGACCACCGACTGCGCGTCCGGCCCGCCGTAAACCGTCACGATCAACGGATACTTCTTTCCGGGTTGAAAATCCTTCGGTTTGATCAGACTGGCGTAGAACTTGACGCCCGACTCGGATGGCACCTCGACGATCTCCGTCGGAAGAATGTCATATTGCTCGTAAGGTTTCCGGACTGCGGGCCGCAGCACCGCGACCTCGGAGCCGGCCGCATCCCGCAACGTGGTGGAGGGTGGATCGGTGATGGTTGAGTACCGGTCGAGGAAATAGTCGCACTTCGGACTCATTTCGGCGCTGTGCGTCCCCGCCCCTTGCGTAATGCGCTGCTTGCCGGAGGCGTCAAAGCCGATCGCATACAACTGCCGCTCGAGCGGGCTGGCCTCGGTCGACACGTAGTAGATTTTCCGATGGGCCTCATCCACGCCAGCCAAATCTGTAACTTCCCAGGATCCGGATGTGATGCGATTCTTGAGCTCGCCATTCGCCCCATAGAGATACAAATGCCGGAAGCCGTCGCGCTCGCTCGACCACACGAAATCCCCGTTGGCGAGGAAATCGTAGCAGTCGCTCATGTTGATCCAGTAGGGGTCGGATTCGCTCAGCAGGGTGGTCACCGTTCCGCTTGCGGCATCGGCGCGGAGCAGGTCGAGATGGTTCTGCACGCGGTTCAAGCGCTGGATGGCGACGGCGGAGGAGTTCGGAAGCCAGTCGACCCGCGCGATCAGGCTGCCGCGGGTTTCGCCCAAGTCCAGCCAATGCGTTCGGGGCTGGGCATCCTTGACCGAAACTAGACCGACGCGCACGTCGGCGTTCGGTGTGCCCGCTTGCGGATACCGCTCGGGTTCGGCCAGGGCGCGGCGGCCCAGGAGGTCCGCTTGCGGGTAAACAAATTCGTGCCCGGTGTCGAACTGCATGTAGGCCAGGCGGCGGGAGTCGGGCGACCACCAGAAGGCGTCTCCGAGGTCGAGTTCTTCCGGATAGACCCAATCCAGCTTTCCGTTCATCAGGGTCGGAGCACCGTCAAAGGTGAGGCGTGCCGGCTTCTTTGACGCCACGTCGAGGCAGTAGAGGTCGTCATCGAGGCGATAGGCGACCATGGTCCCGTCCGGCGATAGCTTGGCATCGCTTTCCTCCTCGGCGGTGGCCGTAAGCTGGTCCCACTTGCCGGTACGTTCGTGCCACAGGAACAGATCCCCCTCGGCGGCAATCAAAACCTCGTCGCCCGACTCGGACCACGAGAACTGGCTTTCCCGTACGCGCCGGTTCTGCCACCCGAAGCGCCCATCCGCGGGCGGTTTCACTGCCGCCCCTTCCAGAGCCGGGAACGACAGGACTTCCTTCTCCGACTTCGAGGACACGTCGTACAGCATCAGTTTGTCGCCGTTGCGATAAAGAAATCGCCCGCCTTTGGGAGACCATTTCGGGGAAGACAACGGCGCGCCGGCGGCCTTGCGCAGCGCGTCGATCGCATCCAGAGTGACGGCCTTCTTCTCGGCGCTCCAACCGGCAGGCGCAAGTCCTGTCAGAACCAGCGTCGTAAGGGTAACTGCGACAAAACAACGAGACATGGCTCTTCATTGTATCGCCGCCCGTTCAAAGCGCCTGCTGTGGCATCCTCGGAAGGATGAAGCTCACGTTTTGGGGCGCAGCGCGGACGGTGACGGGGTCGATGCACCTGGTTGAGGCGTCGGGCCGGCAATATCTGCTCGATTGCGGCCAGTATCAGGGACGGAGAAAAGAGGCCGAGGAACGGAACCGGAATTTCCCGTTTCCCTCAAAGTCGATTGAGGCCGTGATGCTCTCTCACGCGCACATCGACCACAGCGGGAACCTCCCGTCGCTGGTCCACAACGGCTTTGCGGGGCCGATTTATACGAGTCCGGCGACGGCCGACCTGTGCGTGCCGATGCTTACCGACTCGGCCACCATTCAGGAAAAAGACGCCCTGTACCTCAACGAACGAACGCAACGAAGACGGGCGCTCGGCGCGAATCATGGCGCTGCTTTGGTTACGCCCATGTACACGGTGGAGGACGCGCAGAACACCTTTCCGCACTTCCAGGCGTGCGCCATGCACGTGGCGCACTCCGTGGGGCCGGATCTGATCTATCAGTCTTTCGACGCCGGCCACATGCTGGGGTCGACGTCGATGGTGCTGGAACACACGCCGGCGCCGGGCAAAAAGATTCGTCTGGCCTTCTCCGGGGATGTGGGGCGGCCGGGACTGCCGATCATTCGCGATCCCGAGGCGGTTCCTCCGGTTGATTATCTCATCATGGAGAGCACCTACGGCGGGCGATTCCACAAGCGCATCGAGCATGTCGCCGACATGCTCGCCGACGTCGTGAACCGGACGTACCACCGCGGCGGGAAACTTGTCGTACCGGCCTTCGCGGTCGGGAGGACGCAGCAGCTTGTCTTGCTGCTTCACGAACTGATCGAGGCCAAGCGCATCCCGGCGTTTCCGATCTTCGTTGACAGTCCGCTGGCGGTGAACGTCACCGACGTATTCCGGAAACACCACGAATTGTTCGACGCCGAGGCGGAGGCTTTCGAAAACGAAGGCGAGGATCCGTTCGGCTTCAAGCGGCTGCGCTACCTGCGCGACGTTGCCGACTCCAAGGCGTTGAACGACCTGCGGGGTCCCTGGATGGTCATCTCGGCCTCGGGAATGTGCGAAGCCGGGCGCATTCTTCACCATCTGAAAAACAACATCGAAGACCCGCGCAATACCGTCCTCATCACCGGTTACCAGGCCGAGAACACCCTCGGGCGGAAGATCGTGGACCGGCATGCGGAAGTGCCGATCTTCGGTGAACCTCACCGGTTGCGCGCCGAGGTCGCGGTGATGGAAGAGCTCAGCGGCCACGCCGACCAGAAGGAATTGCTCGCTTGGCTGGCGCCAATTACGAACGGGTTGAAGCGCATCTTCCTGGTGCACGGCGAACCAGCGCAGCAGGAGGCGCTGGCCGCGGCGATTCAGGCGCGGTTCGGGATTGAGGCGATCGCGCCCGAACGCGGCCAGTCTTTCGACCTGACTACTGAATAGGCACCAGGACTGTGTTGCTCAGGTGGGCATTCAGAGAGATCTGGAGGGGCAGGGAAGCCCCCGAGGCTGCGTCCTGAGGAATGACAACCTGAGCCGAATTGAACCCGTCGTAGCCGGCGGCGCATCCGGCCCACGCCACCTGAATGTTCACGCCGCCGAGGCTGACTTGCGGCGTATCGATCAGCGGGTCCAGCGGCGAAGCAGGGAGCGGGAAGCCGTAGACCGGATCCGTCTGGCACGGACCGAAACCGGTCCCAAGGATGGTGACCGTCTCTCCCGGTTTGGCGGGCGCCGATTGCGAAACCGCGGAGCCGTCGGCATGCGTGGCGGTGACGAACTGCTTGCCGTTGATCCATTGCGGGAACAGGCCCGGAGCGTTGCGGATCGCCGTGAAGTCCCCCGAAACGTTCGCCAGCACGGCGCCGGAAACGGTGATCGTGTGCTGGCCTTCCGGCAGGTCGGGAGGCAGCACGGCGTTAATCTGCTGCGGGGAAACGTACATCAGCGCGAGCAGCCGCCCGTCCACCATCACGCTGGTTCCGGCTAAGGCCTGCGGCAGCGGGTTCGACTGGGCTGCGCCGGTCGAGCCAGCCAGGATCTGGCCGAAGATAGAAACCACCGAACCGGGCGCCACGGCGTCGTCCGGTGTTGCGCCCACGGCATTCTGCACCGCCGCCGGACCCAGATAAGGCGACTTGCCCATCTGCGCGATGAGAACGACGGGGCTCTTCATCGTGACGGACACCGCCGGTGTTGCGCTGTTGGAGGCGCCATTCCAGGCTTCGAACTGATAGCCCGGATTGTCCTTCTCCGTGACGGAAACCACCGTCCCCTGCGCATAGAAGGAATCCGCGCTGGCCGGCTTGAGCAGGAACGTTGCTCCGTTGGCGGGATTCGCGCTTACGCTGAGCCGGTATTTCTGCTGATACTCGGCACTGATTGTGATCACGTTGGAGGTCAGCGTGACGGTTCGCGTAGCGGCCCCGCCGTCGGACCAACCGAGATAGTCCAGCCGTGAATTTGCCGACACCGATATCGAAGCGGGGGCTGAAACAGCAACCGCGACACCCGGCGCATGATCGACCTGGCACGGTGTCTGGCACACGTTGCCGTCCACGGTCAGATTCAATCCCGAAGGCACGCTATCGACGACCAGCCGCCCCTGTACCTGGTAGTTCGCCGTCAGTGTCAGCCCGGAGTTCACCGCGTTCTGATCCACCGTTACGGCCTGAGACTGTGGCCCGCCGTTCGACCAACCTTGAAACACATACGTTCGCGTGTCCGAACCGGTCTGTTGCGAGGCCGCCGACACTTGGTGGGTGCTTCCCAGCGGCCAGTAGTAGTTGTACTGCCGCTGGTTGCTCACGCCATCGACGGTAAGGGCCAGACCGAGAGGATTGGTGAGAAACGCCACGTGGCCGGCCGCCGCGTAGTTCGCCGTCACGATGTCGCGGCCGTTGACGATGGATGGCGTGACGTATGTGTTGCCCTGGATCGCGCTGCTTCCGCTCCATCCGGTAAAGGCCCAAACCTTCCCGCTCGAGTCGGTAGCGGGTGATGGCGCCCCGATCTGGTGGACGGAATTGGGCGCGAAATCGAAGTCCCCGATGCATAACGGAGCGATAGTCGCCGGGGCTTGCACGGGCAGAGCGTCGCCCGACGGACAGGCTCCGCTCGCGTTCGGATTCACCATCGTCTGGACGAGCGCATGATCTACGATCACCGGCAGGCCAAGGGGCGAGGTGAGGAAGCGCACGCGCTTGGCGATCTGAAAGTACGGGTAGAGTGTCGCCGGGCCCGTGAAGTTGAGCGTCGTCAAGGGCTGGTTGCTCGTTGTGATCCCGTTCAACCAGCCCTGAAACACGAATCCCGGGAACGGGAAGACATTCAATGTGATGGTTCCGGCCGGGTAGTAGGCGCTCGCCGAACCCCAGAAACACGCGCCGTTCACGTATACCAGGCCGGGGACATAGACGTTTGGGGGAATGCTGCCTGGCGCTCCGTTGCAGGTAGGGGTGACGCCGGCCGGCGCGGCCGAGGAGAACACCAGTTTCAATAAGTAAAGCGCCGTCACGTTGGCGGTGATCGAGGTAAGCGATGGATCCGCCGTCACGGTGATGACCGTGTTTGACCCGAGCGTCAGCAGCCCTGTATTTTCCGTCCAGCCCTCAAAGGAGAAGACGGTTCCGAGCGACGGAGTGGTCTGCACGGCTCCGCCGCCCGGCACGAGGAGAGAAGGAGGCAACGGCGCCTCGGGGAACGCCAGGATGTGTTTGCTCCCGGCCGGCCAGAGAAAGACCTGAGCCGAGGAGTACTCGACTCCGTCGACGGCGAAGACGGCGCCGGGAATACTGGTCGAGATCTGTACGCCCGTCGAAGTCTGGGCAGCCAAACTTGTCGCTGCCAGAACGAAGAAGGCGGAATACATGAGTCGCATAGGTTGGCTCGGCCCCCAGGGGTAGCGTCATCCTGTTCATCGGCGAATCGCAGGGGAACTTTAGACTGCAAAATTCCTCAGGGCGGAGCCGCGGCTTTCCGCTACACTAGAGGCTTCCGATGCAAGAAACGATCCGTCCCGCAGTGCGTCTGGAAGGCGCCGTCACGCTTCCGGGAGACAAATCCATATCCCATCGCTATGGAATGCTGGCGGCGCTCACCGCAGGCGACTCCGTTCTCCACAATTACTCGCTTGGCGCCGACTGCCAGTCCACCCTTGGGGCCATGCGCGCCCTCGGCATTTCCATCGAAACGTCCAACGGCGTCACAACGGTACACGGCAAGGGCCTCGAAGGGCTGAGCCGGCCGGACGGCATGCTCGATGCCGGCAATTCCGGGTCCACCATCAGGATGCTCTCGGGCATCCTCGCCGCGCAGCCTTTTGGCAGCGAGATTGGAGGGGACGAGTCGCTCAGCCGCCGTCCGATGCGCCGCATCATGGACCCACTGGGCCGGATGGGCGCCCGCATTGCCGCCCGCGATGGGCAGTTTCCCCCGCTTTCGATTGACGGCACTGCGCTTCGCTCCATCGAGTACACGCTTCCGGTGGCCAGCGCGCAGGTGAAGTCGTGCGTTCTGCTCGCGGGGTTGTTTGCCGACGGAGTCACCACGGTCGTCGAGCCGATGCGCACGCGCGACCACACGGAGATCGCGCTGCAGCAGTTCGGCATCCCGGTGGAAATCCGCCACGGCGCCATCTCGGTCAGTGGCCGGCGCCCGCTTCAGCCTGCCGAACTCACGGTGCCCGGCGACCTTTCCGCAGCAGCCTTTATCCTCGTCGCGGCGCTGCTTGTGCCGGACTCTGACGTCGTGCTCCGCCGCGTCGGCCTCAACCCGACCCGGTCGGCGCTGCTCGATTTTCTCGTTTCGATCGGAGCTCCGGTAGAGGTACTCAGCATCGGCGAACATTCCGGCGAACTATCCGGCGACCTCCGAGTCCGCGGCGCGCAGGTCACCGGCGGGACACTGTCGGGAGCGATGACGGCCGCCCTCATCGATGAAATTCCGGTTCTCGCGGTGCTCGGCGCCGCCAGCCGGGACGGTTTGGCCGTTCGCGACGCGGCTGAGCTGCGGGTGAAGGAGACCGACCGGATCGCGACGGTCGCCGAGAACTTCCGGCGCATGGGGATACAGATCACGGTCCGTCCGGATGGCTTCGACGTGCCCGGCGGCCAGCGTTTCCAAGCCGCCGCGCTCGACTCCTTCGGCGACCATCGCATCGGCATGGCCTTTGCGGTCGCCGCGCTCGCCGCCTCCGGCGAGTCCACCGTCGAGAACGCGGAGGCAGCATCCGTTTCCTTCCCCGGCTTCTACTCCCTGCTGCGGGATCTGGCGCGATAAACTTCTCGGAAAGGATCCCTTTGGATACCGCCGACCTAACTCTTGAAGGTCTCATCCACGACCTCAACAACGTTTTTCAGACGATCCGCGAAAGCGCGGAACTGCTCGCCGCCGACCCGAAGTGGAAGAAAGTCGCGGGCACGCTCACCCGCAGTGTCAACCGCGGCCAGCGCATCGCCGGCAGCATTGTCGAAACGAGCCGCCCGCCGGCCGACGTGGGCGCGGTAGCCGCGGCGGCCGTGGAAGCCGCCACGGACTACCTTGACTGTCTTCGGGCCAAACTGGTCGCCTTCGACCTCGCGATCGAGCCAGGATTCCGGCTCCCCGGCGATCCGGCGGCGTGGGAGCGCGTGCTGGTGAACCTGATCCTGAATGCGGCCCAGGCGGGCGCCACTCGCGTCACAATCCGGGCCCAGTCAGGACGGATCGACATCGAAGACAATGGCGCCGGCATCGATCCGCAGGTTCTGTCGC
>DAIDIH010000091.1 GCA_027459465.1 Bryobacterales bacterium
CGGCCAGGTTCCGTCCCAGCGGCGCCGCGCCCGAAGCCGCCAGGCGCAGCCGTCCTCCCAGCCGCTCACGAATCTTCGAAAACACCAGCCGGTCGGCCAGTTTCAGCGGAACCGCAATATGGGGCGGCACGGACTTCCCCGCCTGCCGCAACCGGCTCGCCTGCAGCCCCAGCCCGATCGCGCCATAGAACAACTTCTGACTCGCCGCGCCCTTCTTCCGCACTTCCGCGCCGATGCTCGCGTACATCCGCTCCCACACCCGCGGCGGAGCCAGGAAGAAATTCGGCCGCACCGAGCGGATCTCGGCCGGCAGCCGGGAAAGGCTTTCGGAAAACCACACCGTCACACCCATCCGCATGGTCAGCAGTTCGAGCACGACACGCTGCGCGATGTGCGCCGAAGGGAGGAATACCAACGTCGAGTCGCCCGCGTTTAGCGCCAGCGCCGATGGTCCCATGTCGATGTTAGAGACGATCGCCGCATGCGATGTCAGCCCCATCTTCGGCTCTCCGGTGGCGCCACTGGTCAGGTACAGGATCGCCGCCTGCTCCGGCCGGATCGCGTCGCGGATGCGGTCGAAATATCCGGCATCCTGGGCCATCGCCTCGCGCCCCAGACGCCGCACGCCGTCCAGCGTCAATGTCTCCGGCGCCTCGCCGGTCAACAGAATCCAGCGTACATGCGCGAGCGCGCTGGCCCCTGCCCTGAGCAGTGCGTCCCGCGACGCGGCGTCTTCGACGAAAACAAACCGGACCTTCGCAGCCTGCAGATTGCGCACCTGGTCTGGCAGCGGATAGCTGGTGTATAGCGCCGCCGCCACCGCGCCCGCCGACATGACGCCGAGGTCGGCCAGAGAAAACTCCGCCCGTGTCTCCGAATAAAGCGCAATATTCTCGCCAGCCGCGACACCGAGAGCATGCAGTCCACTGGCGATCTCCCGTGCGGCTGCCTCGAAGTCTGCGAACGTGTAGGTTGTATACTTTCCGTGCCCGATCGGCTGCTGCAGAGCGGCCATCCCGGGCCACGTCTGCGCTGATTCCGCTAATACGGTGTAGATAGTCCGCCCAGGCATCGCGCTCATCCTAGCATGGCATGCCACCCGGCTTGACTCGGCATCCCGGTTGCGCGAGAATCGGGATTGGTATAGGCGGGAGTAACTCAGCTGGTAGAGTGCAACCTTGCCAAGGTTGATGTCGCGGGTTCGAATCCCGTCTCCCGCTCCATTCCCCTCCTTCCTCGGTTTCCCGTTTCCCCCTACTCGATCGCGATTCGCCGCAGCAGCTTGAAATCCGTCAGCATCTTGCCCGTGCCCAGCACGACGCTCGCCAGCGGATCTTCGGCGATCGACACCGGCAGGCCGGTCTCCTCGCGGATCCGGCGGTCCAGATTCTTGATCATCGCGCCCCCACCCGTCAGCACGATGCCGCGGTCGCTGATGTCGGCGCTCAACTCGGGCGGGGTACGCTCGAGCGCCACGCGAATCGCGTTCATGATCGTCGCAATGCACTCCGACAATGCCTCGCGGATTTCGGTGTCGTCAATGGTGACCGTCTTCGGCACGCCCTCGATCAGGTTGCGCCCCTTGATCTCCATGGTCATCGGCGCATCCAGAGGATACGCCGAGCCGATCTGAATCTTGATCGCCTCCGCCGTCCGCTCGCCCACCAGCAGGTTGTACTTGCGCTTCAGATACTGCATGATGGCGTCGTCCATCTCGTTGCCCGCCACGCGCACGCTGCGCGAGTAGACGATGCCCGAAAGCGAAATCACCGCGACGTCAGTGGTGCCGCCGCCGATGTCCACCACCATGTTGCCCGAAGGTTCCGTAATCGGCAGGCCGGCGCCGATCGCGGCCACCATCGCCTGCTCCACCAGATGCACTTCGCTCGCCTTGGCGCGATACGCCGAGTCGATCACGGCGCGCTTTTCCACTTGCGTGATCTCGCTCGGGACGCCGATGACGATCCGCGGGTGCACCAGCATTTTGCGCCCGTGCGCCTTCAGGATGAAATAATTCAACATCCGCTCGGTCACCTTGAAGTCGGCGATCACGCCGTCCTTCATCGGCCGGATGGCGACAATGTTGCCCGGCGTGCGGCCGAGCATGTCCTTGGCTTCCTTGCCCACCGCTTCCACGTCGCCGGTGTTCTTATTGATCGCCACAATCGAGGGCTCGTTCACGACGATGCCCTTACCGCGTGCGAAAACCAGCGTGTTCGCTGTGCCAAGGTCGATGGCCAGATCGGAGGAAAACAGGCTAAAAATAGAACGGAAATTCATGCTGCTCGTTGGCGCTCGAGGACCCGCTTTCCACGATTCCAACGTTGAGGGCCTGGAGGGGAGGAAGGGCTCGAAACAGTCCTCCCAAAGGGTATCACAAGCCCCGCGCCAGATGATCCGCACCGGAAACTTCCCGCCGTGCCTTCCGCTTTCCAGGCGGTAGAATAGCGGGGTGAGTGCGGCCCACCCAGCCCCGAGCGGGACCTGCCACGTCGACGCCCCCGCCGCTCCGCGATTCGCCCGGCGCGCGCTGACCGGCTTCTTCGTCTCCGGCCTCCTGTTCTCATTCCCCGGCGCGATTCTTCCCGTTTGGCAGGCTCAGCTCACGCAGGACTTCACCGAGGTTGGCAAATATTTCTTCGCCATGGGCCTCGGCCTCGTCGCCGGACTCCGCATGGCCTCGGGCTGGAGCCCCTGGCGCAGCGTCCGCTTCTGGCTCACCGCGGGCTCTTCCTTCGGCCTCGCCGCCTTCGTCCTTCTCGCCTTCGCCTCACCACCCGCCCCGGCCTTGTGGCGTCTTGCCGGACTCTTTCTGGCCGGCATGGGCGCCTCGCTGCTCAACAACGGCCTCTTCGAAGCCGTCGGCCCGCTCTACCAGCGCGACCGCGCCGCCACCCTCAATCTCGCCGGCGCCATGTTCGGCCTCGGCTGCTTCATCACCGCGCTCGTGGTCTCGCAGACGTTCTATTTGCTCCGCGGCCCTGGCGTGCCCCTGCTGCTCGCCGCCGGCCCGGCACTCGGACTCTGGCTGTTCCACCGCACGGATTATCCCAGCATGCCGTTCTCCGCACCGGCGCGCCGCCAGACTCTCCGTGACCTCCAGACCCCAATCACCATCCTGCTCAGCCTGCTCATGTTCTTCCAGTTCGCCAGCGAATGGTCCATTGCGGGCTGGCTTCCGCTGTTTCTCATCCGCCGCCTCGGCGCCAGCCCTCAGGCCGCCATCCTCATGCTCGCCTGCTTCTGGCTCGTTCTCTTCTCCGGTCGCATCATCGCTCAGTCCACGCTCGACCGTCTCCATCACGGCCGGCTTCTCGGCTTGAGCGTCCTGGTGGAACTCTTCGGTTATTTCCTGCTTAGCGAAACCGACAACCTGTCCGGCGCCACGGTCGGCATCGTCTGCCTCGGCGCAGGTTACTCGGTCACCTACCCCCTCGTCGCTGAAAAAATCGGCCACCGCTTCTCCGACGTCCACCCCTTCCGCCTCCGCGGCGTTTTCTGGTTGTCGATGAGCGGCGCCCTGCTCGCCCCCTGGCTGCTCGGCTACTTCGCCGAAGCCTGGGGCATCGGCTCCGTGCTCGCGCTTCCGTTGCTCGGCACCCTCGCGTCCTGCTTCCTGCTGCTACTCATCCTTCTCGAAGCCTATCTCTCCGGACTTCGCCGGGGCACGCGCGCGGCCTGATAAAATCGAGTTCAGTTAAGGCCTCAAGGAGCACAAGGACATGCCCATTTACGAATATCTTTGCGAGGACTGTGGAACGAAATTCGAGAAGCTCGTGCGCGCAAACGAAGACGGCGTCGCCTGCCCGTCCTGCGGCCATGACCACCTGAAGAAAGAATTCTCCTCCTTCGCCGCCCACTCGGGCGCTTCGTCAGGCAAACAAAACCTTCCCGCCTGCCCTTCCGGCATGTGCCGCACCCCTGAAATCTGCGGCCGGAACTGAGGCGGCACTCCACCGCACCGGGCCGGTCGTGAGTGGCACACTCCGCTCACGTCCGGACGCGCTCCATCGCGGCGCATTCTTGGTGCGCTCGGGTTTGTCGCGCTGTCGGTCCCGCTGCTCGCCCAGCGCGCTTCACCCACACCGCATGAGGACGCCTCCGAGATCGCCAACCGCCTCGTTAGTATGTACCAGGAATGGGGGCCGCAACAGAACTCGCCGCACGCGTCGCTCGAATTAAGAGAGTTCGCGCGGCAAGGGCGATTCGTAAAATACCGGATCTATGCGCACGGCCTGCCGTCCGAGGCGAACTATTCGATCCTGGAGTTGCCCGTCACCCAAACCATTCCAACGGTGTCCCTCAGCGGCGTGACGCTAAATGCCTCCGGGCTCGCCATATGCGCCGGGAAACCTGGCACCTGCGGACGCCCCGACAAGCCGGACGACCCGGTCAGCCTCACCTTCGTTCCCGCTCCCGGCGAACCATTCCGCATCGCCCTCGTCTCCGGCGGGAACTGGAAAGCCTACGCCACGGTCGTTCCCAACCCGATTGAGGCCGAAGAGAGTGGCTGTCTGCTTGACGTGATCCTCTTGACGCCTCGCGCCGAGCTAGTCCTCCTCGAAGCCTACGGCCTCGCTAACGATGAGCCGGCTACCCTCTTTACAGAGTCCTACTCAGAAACGCGCAGCACGACGATTACCGCGGACTCGGTCGGACACTATCAAGGCGCGATATTGCCGTTCGTGAGGGGCAAAACCGGCGGAATAACCCACGTCGCGCTTAAGGCCGCCAACTGCAATCCTTCCCTCGATTTTGCCTGGGGCCGCAGGTAACCGCGCTCTCCGGCTGGCTTCGCGCCTGCCGCTTAAAACACCCGCCGCTTCAGCCGCTCAATGGTGAACTTCGCCGTGTCGGCCACCGCCATTACCGTCATCACGCCGGCTTGCAGCGGGTCGGTCACTACGAGGTCCGCCGCCTCCGGAACGCTGCCCGCCATGTTCAGGCTCACCACAAGCAGTCCCTGCGCGCGCACTTCCCGCACCGCTTTCTCAATCTCGCCGCCCATCAACGAACCGGCCAGCACCAGAGCGCGGGCGCGCGGCAGGCGGGCCACGGCGCGCACCGCGGCCGCCAGCGCCTGCTCACCCACCAGCGGAATCGTATCCACCGAGATGTGCTCCCCGCGGATGTTATGCCGGTCCGCCTCGGAGATCGCACCGATAGCCACCTGTCCCACCTGCGCGCCGCCGCCGACAATAATCACCCGCTTGCCGTAGATCTTCTGCAGCGTCTCGACTGAGGTCACCTCGCGCACGATCGGCAGCGCGCGCAGAGCGGCTTCGAGTGCGGGCAACTCCCCGTCCGGCAGGCGGATCTCAAAGTAAACCCGCGCGCCTTCCGCCGTCTCCTCGATAATTTCCACCGAACCGATGTCCCCCGAGTGCGCCGCAATCACGCCGGTAAGCTGGTGCAGCACGCCCGGTCCGGAGGAAGCCAGCACGACGAAGCCGCAATTTTCTCCCGTACCCATGCCCGCTTAACTCGCCGCCGCCATCGGCTGCAGCAGATTCCGCACGAATGCGAGGCTTGAATCCACCAGTTCCCACGAGCCCGCCCAGAAGCACAGGTCAATGCACCACCACTCGATATCCGGCACCGCGAGCAACTTCGGAGTCAGCGCCTGAAAGTCGATTACACCTTCGCCGAACGGCCGGTGCGTGCTCGTCTCGTCATGATGCAGCGTGCCGTCGCTATCGATCAAGTGGATCGCCCCGATGCGTCCTTCGAGCATCTGGAGAAACTCACCCACACCGCCGGCGAGCGTCTCGCGCGCGCCCTGCTGCCGCGCCGCCTTCACCCCGCACATATAGGCGTGGCAGACGTCGAACATGATGCGGAAGTTCGGATGGTCCGCCTGCTCGTGCATCGAAACAATCTCCGACGGCTTGTTGAACAGGAACCCCGGCTCGAACTCCCATACCATCCGGATGCCTGCCTTCTGTGCTAATCCTGCCGCCCGGTGCCACAGGGAGGCGATGCGGCCCAGCGCCGCCGGCGTCTCCTCCACCGTCACCGCGTTCGGCCCGGCCACCGTATCGACACGGATCGCCGGGATGCGCAGATCCGAGCACAGCTCGAGGTTCCGCTGAAACAAATCCAGGTATTTTTGTTCGTTCGCGGGATCCAACGGATTCGCCGGCGTCAGGTCCGCCGCGTAGCCCGAACGCCCGAGGCCCAGATCGTCCAGGAACCCGCTCAGCTCGGCCCGCTTGGCCCGCGTGGGATAGGCATCGAGCGTCACATGCGGCGGAAAACCGCAGATCTCGATCCCGTCATAGCCCGCCTCGGCCAGACGCCGCGCCGTACGGTCGAACAGAATCGGATTGTCCGAATACGGCCCAAACGAAAACGCCCAGCTTCCTAACGAAATTTTCATGCGTTTACCGCTCCTTCTCCGGATTTTACGTTCACCCAGCCTTGCGAACCGCACGCCTCCAGCACTGCGTCACACACCCTCTGGCAGCGCAGGCCGTCGTCGAAATCCGGCTGCATCGGCTTGCCCAGGTGAATCGCCTCCAGCAAATCCGCCGCCTGGTTCGTGAACGTGTGCTCGTAGCCGATCGCGCACCCCGGCACCCACCAGTGCTTCATGTACGGATGGCACTCTTCCCACACCCGCAACTCGCGCCAGCCCTGCACGTGCTTCGGTTCGAGCGAATCGAAGTACCACAGCCGGCTCATGTCTTCCAGGTTGAAATACAGGCTGCCGAACTCCCCGTTCACCTCGAACGTGTTGGCGTTCTTGCGCCCGTTGGCAAAGCGCGTGGCTTCAAAATGCCCGATCGCGCCGCCAGAGTACTGACATACGAAAACCGCCGCGTCCTCGATCTCCACCTTCGCCCGTCCGCCTTCGGGCCGTTCGCGCTCGCCGACAAACACGCGGCTGGTTCCAGCCACGGATGTGATGCTCTGGTCCATCAGAAAGTTGGAAATGTCGACGACGTGCGCCAGCAGGTCGCCGGTGACGCCGGAGCCGGCCACGTCTTTATCCATGCGCCACAGCAGCGGCACCGAGGCATCGAGTGTCCAGTCCTGCAGATACAGCGCGCGGAAGTGGAACACCCGCCCGATCCGCCCCTCTTCGATCAACTGCTTGGCGAAAGCGATCGCCGGCACGCGCCGGTAGTTGAACCAGACGGTGTTGATCTTCCCGCTGCGCCGCGCGGCTGCGGCCATCTTCTCCGCCTCGGCGGTATCGCGCGCCAGGGGCTTCTCGCACGCGACGATTTTGCCGGCCTCGAGCGCCGCCACCGCAATTTCGCAGTGCGTGTTGTTCGGCGCGCAGATGTCGACAATCCCGACATCCGGCGCCTCCACCACCTGCCGCCAATCCGTCACCGCGCGCTCCCAACCCCAGCGCCGCGCCATCTTCTCCACCTTCTCGCGGTCCCGGCCGCATACTACCTTCAACTCCGGCCGCACGGATGGCTCGAAAAACGGGGTCACCTGGCGCCATGCGTTGCTGTGCGCCTTCCCCATGAACTTGTATCCGATCATGCCGATGCCGATCGCATCCGCCATTCGCCCTGATCTCCTTCGTCTCTTTGCGCCGCGCCTGCTCCACTGCGCCGCAGTGCGCGGTTCCGATTATACTCAAGAGGCGACGGCCACTAACGCATGATGCCCTTGCTCGCCCTCGCCGCCGCGTACTTTCTCGGCGGCATCCCTTTCGGCTATTTCCTGGTCCGCTTCACCACCGGACGCGACGTGCGCACGCTCGGCAGCGGCAACATCGGCGCCACGAACGTCCTGCGCACTACCGGCCGCGCCGCCGGCATCGTAACGCTGCTGCTCGACGTCGCCAAAGGCTTCGCCGCCGTGTGGCTCGCCGCATGGCTCACCCACGGCGCCGTTCTATGGACCAGTCTTGCCGCCCTCGCCGTCATGGCGGGCCACGCTTATCCTCTGCTGTTGCATTTCAAAGGCGGCAAGGCGGTGGCGAGTTTCCTGGGCGCGTTCCTGTATCTGGCCCCGCTGCCCGTGTTCGCCACGCTCATTCTCTTCGTGGCCGTGGTCGCCTACAGCCGCTACATCTCGCTCGGCTCCATCATCGCCGCGGGCAGCTTTCCCTTCGCCGTCTGGCTCATCCTTCATCCACCGGTCGAGTTAACCGCGGCCGCCGCCATCGCCGGCGCCTTCATCGTCTACCGCCATAAATCGAACATCGCGCGGCTCCGCGCCGGAACCGAAAACGTCCTGCACTTGGGCGGCAAGCACTGATGCGGAAACTCGCCATTCTCGGCGCCGGAAGTTGGGGCACCGGCCTCGCGGTGGTGCTTGCCCCGCGCTTTGACCGCATCGCGCTTTGGGCGCATGAGGAGAATCTCGCCGTCTCGCTCGAAGCGACCCGCGAAAACAGGGCCTTCCTGCCGGGCTTCCTCATCCCCGCGAACGTCGCCGCGACGCACAGCCTCGAAATAGCGCTCGAAGATGCCGGCACCGTGCTCGGCGTCATGCCCTCGAAATTCGCCCGCGCCGTCTGGAGCCGCGCCCTGCCGCATGTAGCCGCTGGCGCGCTGCTGGTCAGCGCCACCAAGGGCCTCGAACAAGGCTCGCTGCTGCGAGTTTCCGAAGTGATCGCGTCCCTGGGCGCAGACGCTCCCGCCGTCCTCTCCGGTCCAACTTTCGCCCGCGAAGTGGCCGCCGGCCGGCCCACCGCGCTCGTGGTCGCTTCCATCGACCCCGCTCTCGCCTCCGCCGTCCAGCGCGAGTTCTCCGGACCCACCTTCCGCCTCTACACCAACTCCGATCCCATCGGCGTCGAACTCGGCGCCTCGCTCAAGAATGTCATCGCCATCGCCGCCGGGCTCTGCCAGGGCCTCGAACTCGGCACCAACGCCACCGCCGCCCTCATCACCCGGGGGTTGGCCGAAATCACCCGCCTCGCCGTCGCGCTCGGCGGCCAACCCCGTACGCTCGCCGGACTCGCCGGCCTCGGCGACCTCGTCCTCACCTGCACCGGCGAACTCAGCCGCAACCGTCGTGTCGGCCTCGAACTCGCCCGCGGACGCACCGCCGCCGACATCACCGGCTCCATGGCCATGGTCGCCGAAGGAGTCGATACAGCCGCCTCCGCCGTCGAGTTGGGCCGCCGCTGCCAGGTGAGCCTCCCCATCGCCACCCAGGTCGACCGCATCCTCCGCGGCGAGATCCCGGCCGCCAGCGCCGTCGGCGAATTGATGGAGAGATCCCTCAAAGAAGAATGACAATCGGATAAGCGGCCTTTCCCGCCGGCGACTATGCCGTTCCTGACACCGCAACCTTTTCCGGACGATCGGGTTCCTACAGATATGACGGCTGCCGCCGCCTGTATCGAACGCGATGCCGACCTGATGCTTCGGGTCCGCGAAGGCGACGATGTCAGTTTCGCCCTCCTACTGGAAAAGCACCGCCGCCCGGTCATCCACTTCCTCTACCGCATGGTGCAGAACCAGGCCGTCAGCGAGGAATTGGCGCAGGAAGTGTTTCTCCGCGTTTACAAGGCCCGCCTCAGCTACGAACCAACGGCGAAATTCACCACCTGGCTGTTCCGCATCGCCAGCCACCTCGCGATCAACTGGCTGCGCGACCGCCGCAACGAACGCGCCCAGGACAGCCTGGATCAACCCAACCCGGACGGCACACACGTCCAGGTCGCCGATACATCGCTCACCCGCGAAGAGGATATGATCCGCCAGGCGCGCCTGGCCGAGGTACGCCTCGCCATCGAAGCACTTCCGCCAAAACAGCGCGCCGCCGTGATGATGCACAAGTATCAGGAAATGGGATACGCTCAGATCGCCAAGGCGCTTAACTGCTCTGAATCGGCGGTAAAATCTTTGTTGTTCCGGGCCTACGAGACGCTTCGCGCCCGGCTGGCGCACATGGTATGAAGGAGACGCGCAAAATGGAAACCCCGATGTCCTGTCCGGCCAACGATCGGCGCGGCTCGGAACGGTTCCTCTCTTACGCCGCCGGTGTGATGAGCGTTGCGGAGCGCGCCGCCTTCGAGAGCCACATCGCGGATTGCCCCGATTGCCGGCGCATCGCGGAGGAACAGAAGCGCGTCTGGTCCGCCCTCGACGTGCTGGCCGCGCCGGAGATTCCCTCGAATTTCGACGACAAACTCTACGCCCGGATCGCCGCCGAGGAACGCAGTCCCTGGTGGCAGTCTTTGCTGCACCCCGGCTTCTCCTTCCGCCTGAGCGCCGCGGCGCCCGTGGCCGCCGCCTGCGCCGCACTCGCCGTGATGCTGGTGATGCGGACGCCGCAACCCGCTCCCGCGCCGGTTCCGCCGGCCCCGGCTACCGCGACGATGCAGCAAAATCTCGATCCCAACCAGGTCGAGCAGACCCTCGACGACCTCGATATGCTGCGTCAACTTACCAGCCCGGCGCCGGAGGCGGTCAACGGCCAGTCCTGAGTCCGAGAGAGGAGAACCGGTGCGAGTAGTATCCTTGGCCGCGGCGGTTCTTGCCCTGCTACTCCTGCCGCCGCACGGCTTCGCCCGCGGCCGCCGGAATCCGCCGCCGCCCAAACCCCCACCGGAGGCCCGCGGCAGGCGCAAGGCGCCTCTAAATCAGCAACTCGGTCCAGCGCCGCTCGAACAACTCCGCCGCATGTCGCCGGAAGAACGCCAGCGCTTCCTCAACAGCCTGCCGCCAGGGCGGCGAGCCAACATCGAGCGCCGCCTGAATAACTACGAGAACCTGCCGCCCCAGGAGCAACAGCGGCTCCAGCGCACCTATGACCGCTTCCGGCAACTGCCGCCCGAACAACAAAACGCCATCCGGCAAGGCTTCCGCAGCTTCGGCCAGCTTCCGCCCGACCGCCGCCAGGCCCTCCGCGAGGAGATGCGCAATCTCCGATCGATGACGCCCGCGGACCGCCGCAAGCGCATCTCAAGCCGCGAATTTCAAAACCAGTACACGCCCGAGGAGCAGCAGATCATGAATCAGATGACCCAGCTCGCTCCGAACCGCTAACCTCGTACCTACCGGCCCGGTTCCGCGAATGCAAAGCGCAGGCTCGCCTCGGCAAGTTCCTCTAACTCCGTCTCGCTGAACCCTAGCCTCCCCGCAAGTTCATACTCGCTAGCCAGTGTGCAGCCGAACAGCGCCGGGTCGTCGGTGTTGATCAGAACCGGCACGCCCCTCTCATACAACCTGCGAAGCGGATGCGTTGCCGGAGACGCCACCACCCCCGTGCGCACGTTGCTCGTCACACAAACTTCGAGCGGAATTGCCCGCTCCCGCAACTCCGCCATCAGCGCCTCATCCTCAATCGCCGCGATTCCATGCCCGATTCGTTCCGCACCGATTGCCAGCGCTTCCCGAACGGACTCGGAGCCCGCCGTCTCGCCCGCATGGCAGGTGAGCCGCAACCCCGCCGCGCGCGCCTCGTGAAACACTTCGGCGAACTCCCGCGCCGGCCCGCGCACTTCGTCCCCTCCGATGCCGAACGCAACAACGCCGCGCTGCCGCGCCCGCGCCGCAAACTCCACCACCGGCCGTGCCGCCTCCGCGCCGAACTGCCGGATCGCATCCAGAATCCATCGGATCTCAATCGGCGCGCGCCGCGTCTCCTCCCACAGCGCGCTGTATATCGCCTCCAGATCCTGCCCTTTCCACAAAATCACGCCCGCCGACAGCGTGATCTCCGCGTACACCACCCCCTGCGCCGACAGCGTGGACGCAAGCCGCCGCAGCGCCAGCGCGTAGTGCTCCGGCGTTTCCAATCGCTTGTTCACCCAAACATACGCCCGCAAAAACCCGGCGAAATCCTCGTACGTCGTGTGCGCCTCGATCTCCGCCAGGCTCAGCGAAGGATCGATCTCCTGCAGCGTCGCCGGCTCGATCGATCCTTCCAGGTGCACGTGCAGTTCCGCCTTCGGGATTTCTAGCAGGCGCACAAGCCGCTGCCTGCAGATCGCTTCCTCGGGAGGCCCGACGCCAGAGGCGTGGGCAGCCGTCTGTTGCTCGCCACTCTTACCAAAGCCCATTGCTGCCATAATATCCACGATGAACGGGCGCCAACTTGACTCCGTGGTCCATGGATACTGCTCGGATGCATTCGCCGTGCTAGGCCCCCACCAGCGCGACGACGGCTCCTGGGAGGTGCGGGCGTTCCTGCCTCGCGCCGCTGAGGCTTGGGTCGTAGTCGGCGGCCACTTGACGCCGATGATGAAAATCGACGGCGCCGGTGTGTTCCTCGCCACGCTCGCCGATTCGCCCGGCCACTATCATCTCCGCCAGTCGCACGACGACGGCGTGCTCGAAACCATCGAGGACCCCTACCGCTTCAGCCCCCTCCTCACCAGCTTCGAGCTCCACCTCCACGGCGAAGGCTCCAACAACGAAAGCTACCGTACGCTCGGCGCGCACCCAATGAAAGTCGACGGCGTCGCCGGCGTCCGCTTCGCCGTCTGGGCACCCAACGCGCTCGTGGTCTCCGTCATCGGCGATTTCAACGACTGGGACCGCCGCCGCCACCCCATGCGCCTCCGCGACGGCGGGATCTGGGAAATCTTTCTCCCCGCCGTCCAGCCCGGCCATCGCTACAAATATCACGTCAAGTCGAAGTTTCACGGCCACGAAGTGCAGAAGGCCGACCCCTATGCCTTCGCTTCCGAAGTCCCGCCGCGCACCGCCTCCATCGTCGCTCTGCTCGACGACTACGAGTGGCACGACGCGAAATGGATGGAGGAGCGCGCGCAGAAGAATTACCTCAACGAGCCGTTCTCGGTCTACGAAGTCCACCTGGGCTCCTGGCTTCGCGCCCCCGGCGACCAGCCTCTCGGCTACCGCGAACTCGCCCGCACCCTCGTCCCTTACGCCAAGCGCATGGGCTTCACCCACATCGAACTCATGCCCATCATGGAGCATCCGTACTCGGGCTCCTGGGGCTACCAGGTCACCGGATTCTACACGCCAACCGCGCGCTTCGGCACGCCCGCCGATTTCAAGTTCTTCATCGACGCCTGCCATCAGGCCGGCTTGGGCGTCATCGTCGATTGGGTGCCTGGCCACTTCCCGAAAGATGCCCACGGCCTGGCCTACTTCGACGGCACCGCTCTCTACGAACACGAGGATCCACGCAAAGGCGAGCACCGCGACTGGGGTACGCTCATCTTTAACTACGGCCGCAACGAGGTCCGCACCTTCCTCGTCTCCAACGCCTTGTTCTGGCTGAAGCAGTATCACATCGACGGCCTGCGCGTCGACGCCGTCGCCTCCATGATTTACCTCGATTACTCGCGCCAGCCCGGCGAGTGGATCCCAAATCAATACGGGGGAAACGAAAACCTGGAGGCCATCGACTGCCTCCGCCGCGTGAACGAACTCGCCCACCAGGTGCCCGGCGTCGTCACCATCGCGGAAGAATCCACCGCCTTCCCCGGCGTCTCCAAGCCCACTTACCTGAACGGCCTCGGCTTCACCATGAAGTGGAACATGGGCTGGATGCACGACATGCTGCGGTATTTCTCCACCGATCCCATCTATCGCAAGTACCACCAGAACGACATCACCTTCAGCATGCTCTACGCCTTCTCGGAGAACTTCCTGCTGCCTGTTTCTCACGACGAAGTCGTGCACGGCAAACGCTCGCTCATCGACAAAATGCCCGGCGACGGCTGGCAGAAGTTCGCTAACACCCGCGCGTTTCTCACTTATATGTACGCGCACCCCGGCAAAAAACTCCTGTTCATGGGCGCCGAAGTCGGCCAGTGGGACGAGTGGTACTGCGAAGCCAGCGTGCGCTGGGACCTGCTCGAGCACGAACTGCACCGCAAGCTCCAGCATTTTGTCGGAGACCTGAACCACTTCTACCGGTCGCGTCCCGCGCTCTATGAGGTCGACTATCACTGGTCCGGCTTCGAATGGGTGGACATCCGCGATTACGAACAGTCGACCATCTCGTTCCTCCGCCGCCCCGTCCACGGCAGCCCGGCGCTCCTGTTCTGCTGCAACTTCACGCCCGTGCCCCGCAGCGGCTATCGCATCGGCGTACCGGCCCCCGGCATGTGGCGCGAGGTGTTCAACTCCGATGCGGCTTCCTACGGAGGCTCAAATATCGGTAATGGCGGCGTCGCGTTCACCGAACCCGTTCCGCACCACGGCCGCGACCACAGCATGGTCATCGTGCTGCCCCCTCTTGCCGTCGTCGCCTTCGAAGAACCGCGCAACGGCTGGCCGTCGTGAGCACTCTCCGCATCACGGCCGCAGTTCTCTCGCTCGCCTCGGCCTGCTTTGCCGCGGATTGGACGCTCGGCCCCTTCACTCGCCCGCAGGGAGCCAACCCGGTCATTTCGCCGCGCCCGGCATCGGTCTTCGAGTGTCCGATCCGGCGCGCCCCGGTCCACTGGGAAGCGCTTCATACGTTTAACCCAGCCGCCCTCGTTCGCAACGGCCGCATTTATGTGCTCTACCGCGCTGAGGACTCGAGCGGCGCCATGTCCATCGGCGGCCACACCTCGCGTCTCGGCCTCGCATCGAGCACCGACGGCATCCACTTCGACCGCGAGCCGGCGCCGGTGTTCTATCCCGCTCCCGACTCCCAGCGTGATCGCGAGTGGCCCGGCGGTTGCGAAGACCCGCGCATCGTAGAAGCCGAAGACGGCACGTACTATCTCACGTACACGCAGTGGAACGGCAAAATCTGGCGCGCCGCCGTCGCCTCGTCCAAGGACCTGCACGCCTGGACCAAGTACGGCCCGTTGTTCGCCTCCGCCGGAAGTAAGTATGCGGATTTCAAATACAAGTCCGCCGGCATTGTCTGCCGTCCGGAACACGGCCGCCTCATCGCAGCCCTCATCCGCGGCGCCTACTGGATGTACTGGGGCGAAGGAACCATCCGTCTGGCCACCTCGAAGGACTTGATCCACTGGAGGCCCGTCGAGGACCATTCGGGCAACCCGGTCGCCGTCCTCAAACCCCGCCCCGGCCGCTTCGATAGCGATTTCCCGGAAACCGGGCCGCCGCCCGTCCTGACCTCCGCCGGCATCGTCGTCCTCTACAACGGCAAGAACGCCGAGCACGCGGGCGACCCGTCGCTCGAACCCGCCGCCTACTCGGCCGGCGAGGCCCTGTTCTCCGCCTCCGACCCCGCGCACCTGCTCGCCCGCCTCGATCACCCGGTTCTCAAGCCAACCGAACCATTCGAAAAGAGCGGCCAGTATGCCGCTGGAACCACTTTCGCCGAGGGCCTCGTCTGGTTCAGGAACCGCTGGTTCGTCTACTATGGCTGCGCCGATTCGCTCGTCGGCGTCGTAAGCTCCGCCGCTACCGCGGGAACGCAATAAATCGCGCTTCGGTCACCGCGGGATTCTCGAGCACGCGCTCGAGCGTCGCCTCGGTCACCGGCTGATCCGACACCACCACCGAAACCGCTTCCCCCATCGCGTCGCGCCGGCCTAGCGCGAATGAGGCGATGTTCACGCCCTGCTCGCCCAGCACGCGCCCCACGTGACCGATCACGCCCGGCACATCCTGGTTCCGCAGGAACGTGACGTTGCCTTCAAGCGGCGCCTCGCACGGAATATCGTCCACGCGGATCAAACGCGGCCTGCCGAACACCACCGCTCCGTCCACGCGCGTCGGCCCCGCGCTCGCCGCCAACTCCAGCCTTATCGAGTCCGTATGCGCGCTCCGCTGGTCGTGCGTCTCGGAAATATCCAGCCCGCGCTCGTGCGCCAACTGCATCGCGTTAATGGCGTTGGCCCGATGATGGAGCGCGCGCGCCAGCACCCCGGCGAGCACCGAGTTGCGGATCAAGTGCGTGTCCTGGTCGCTCAGCTTGCCAAAGTAATGAATCCGCACCGCCTGCGGATTGCCCCGAGCCAGGTACGACGCCAGCCTACCTAGCCGCTCGCCCAGATCCACCCACGGCCCGAGCGTCCGGTGCTGCTCGCGCGTCAGCGCCGGCATGTTCACCGCGTTCAATGCAATTCCGTTCTTCAGGTAGTCGACGATCTGCGCCGCCATCCGCACACCCGTCACTTCCTGCGCTTCCTCCGTCGCTCCGCCGATGTGCGGCGTCGCGACGACGTTGTCGCGCTTGAGCAGCGGGCTGCCCTCCGGCGGCTCGGACTGGAACACGTCGAGCGCCGCCCCGGCTACTTTGCCGAACTGCAGCGCCGCCTCCAAAGCTAATTCGTCTATCAGCTCCCCGCGCGCGCAGTTGATGATCCGCACCCCCGTCTTCATCCGCGCAAAGGCCTCGGTCGAAAGCATGCGGTGCGTCTCCGGCGTCAGCGCCACATGTAGCGTCAAAAAGTCGCTCTCGGCATAAAGTGTTTCAAGAGGCACCAACTCAATGCCCAGGTCCGAGGCCGCACCCGTATGCGCATACGGGTCCGTGGCCAGGATGCGCATCTCGAACGGCCGCACCCGCCGTACCACCTCCCGGCCGATCGTCCCCAGTCCCAGCACCCCCAGCGTCTTGCCTCGTAACTCGATGCCGGTGAACTTCCGCCGCTCCCACTTGCCCGCCTTCGTCGACGCGTTGGCCAAAGGAATCGACCGCGCCAGGCTCAGCATCAGCGCCAGCGTGTGCTCGGCCACCGACACCGCGTTGCCGCCCGGCGTGTTCATCACCAGCACGCCCGCCGCCGTCGCCGCCGCCAGGTCGATGTTTTCCACGCTCACCCCGGCCCGCCCCACCACACGCAGTCGCGGCGCCTGTGCAATCAGCCCGCCGCTCAAACGAATCGAGCCCCGCACAATCAGCCCGTCCGCCTCCGCCAGGTGGTGAATGTACTCCCGCGGGTTCGATTGCACCACTTCCCAGCCGGACTGGGCTTCCAGTAGTTTCACTCCCGCCGCGGCCAGCGGTTCGGCGATCACAATCTTCATGCCGAGTATTGTCTCGAATTCTCGCTCCCTCGAGTGCGCCCGGCTACCGGAAGCCCCTCCGCCGTTCTATAATGCAGATAAGACGAACGAAATGGACCAACGCATCCGGGTTCTGGTGGCAAAGCCGGGCCTGGACGGGCACGATCGGGGAGCCAAGGTCATCGCCCGCGCCCTTCGGGACGCCGGCATGGAGGTTATTTATACCGGGCTCCGGCAGACGCCCGAAATGATCGTGAACGCCGCGCTGCAAGAAGACGTACAGGTAATCGGACTGTCGATTCTGTCCGGCGCCCACAACGCCATCGTCCCGCGTATCATGGAATTACTGCGCCAGCGGCGCATGGAGGACGTGATTGTAGTCGTTGGGGGGATCATTCCGGACGGCGACGCGGCCGAATTGAAAAAACAAGGAGTGGCCGCTGTGTTTCAGCCCGGCGCATCGCTCCAGGAGATCGTGGAATTTATCCGGTCGCAGGTTCGCCAGACGGCGTGAAGCGGCCGGGATGCGGCAGGCGGGCTTCAAGCGCCCGCCCTCAATCGAAAGAAGCAATACCGGGCTCAAGTTAAGCCCGCGCGAGGAACGCTCCGGAAAATAAGGATCCGGGACACCCTCGGTGTACATAGGAGAAGAAGTGCAAGAGAAAAATAACATCGCCGTTTTCGTGGATTACGACAACATCGAAATCGGCCTGAAGTCGACGCTGCGGCGCGAATTCGACGTCGCCATCGCGCTCGATGCGCTCAAGGAGCGCGGCGACATCGTCGCCAAATACGCTTACGCCAACTGGGCGCGCCAGGAAGGCGCCACCCGGCAGATGGCCGAGAACGCCGTGCAGATGGTGCAGCGCATCCCCTCGCCGCGCGGCGACAAAAACGGCGCCGACATCAACCTCGCCCTCGACGCCCTGGAGATGGCCTTCACCCATACCAACGTGAACGCCTTCGCTATCGTCAGCGGCGACAGCGATTTCATCCCCCTGGTGAACAAGCTCAAGGGCTACGGCAAAACCGTCTACGTCGTGGGCGGCCGCGCCTTCACCAGCACCATCCTGCAGCAGAACTGCAACGAATTCATCAGCTACGAGTCCCTGCTGTCGGAACCGGAGAGACCGGAAAAGGCGGAAAAGCCGGAACGGGTAGAACGTCCTCCGCGCGAGCAGCGCCACGAAGCCCGTGCCGCGGCGCCGGGGGGCGGAGGCGGCGCACCCCACGGCCCGCAACCACAGAAACAGCACGGTGGCGGCCAGAAGCCCCCGCGGCCCGCACCGCTCGACCTCGCTCAGGCGATGCCGCTCGTCGAGCGCGCCCTACAGGTCCTCGAACGCCGCAACGTCCAGCCTCAACTTGGCCTGCTCAAATCCACCATGCTGCAGCTTGACTCGGCTTTCAGTGAAAAAGCCTACGGCGCCAGCAGTTTCTCGGATTTCGTCGAACGCCTGAAACGCGCCGACTACGTCAACGTCAGCGGCACCGGCGGCCGTTACCTCATCGAGCGCAAGGGCCAGGGAGCCAACGAGCGCCCCGCGCCGAAACCCGAAGAATCCCTGCCGTTGCTGCGCGATGTGCTCGAAACCCACCGGATCGAGATGGAAAACGGCGTCCTCGCCGACGAACTCGCCGCCTGGGTCACCGAAGAACATCCGAACTTCGACACCAAGCATTTCGGCTTCCAGGAATTCACCGAATTCCTCAACTACGCCCAGGACAAGCTCGTCGTCCGCATTGAACCCGACGAAGAGAAAGGCCTCATCGTCTTCCTCGGCGCCGAGTTCTATCCGCCGGCTCTCCCCGAGCCCAAGGAATCGGAATTCCCCGAAGAGGAAGACGAAAAGCAGCCCATCGTCGAAGGCCAGCCCTCGCTGCTCGAGCCGAACCCGCCCCCGCCCAAGCCTAAGAAGGTTGCTTCCCGGCCGCGCAAGGTTGCTCTCGGCCCCGACGGCCAGCCGATCCGCCGCACCCGCAAGAGGAAAGGCTCGTAGGTGATCGAACGCGTCTTCCCCGAAGGCGGCGCGCCTCCTCAGGGACCGTACTCACCCGCTGTCCGCGCCGGAGACTTCATCTTCGTCTCCGGCCAGGGCCCCATCGACCGCAAGACCAGCCAGTACTCCTACGGAGACATCCGCCACGAAACGAAGATTGTCCTGGAAAACATCCGCGCCATCCTCGCCGGCTGCGGCGCAACCCCGGCCGACGTCGTCAAATGCTCGGTCTTCCTGGCCGACGGCGCCGATTTCGCCGCCATGAACGGGGTCTACGCCGCATTTTTCGCCGAAACGAAGCCGGCTCGCACCACCGTCGCCTGCCGCTTCGCGAACCCGAAGATGAAGGTAGAAATCGACTGCATCGCCTACCGCCCGCGCGCCTGAGCCGCGGGGCGCCGCTGTGCGCGAGGCAAGCTAAATCGCATGATCAGCTATCGCAAGGAACTGTGGTTTGAGGCGCCCTCGCGCCGCGCCTTCATCAACATCACTTCCCAGGTGGAAGAATGTCTCCGGGAAAGCGGCGTGCGCGAGGGGCTGGCGCTGGTGAACGCCATGCACATCACCGCCTCGGTATTCATCAACGACGACGAGTCCGGCTTGCATCATGATTACGACCGCTGGCTCGAACGGCTCGCCCCGCATGAGCCCGTCTCTGCCTACCGGCACAACCGCACCGGCGAGGACAACGCCGACGCCCACATGAAGCGCCAGATTATGGGCCGCGAAGTCGTGGTCGCCGTCACCGAAGGCAAACTCGACTTCGGTCCCTGGGAGCAGATCTTCTACGGAGAGTTCGACGGCCGCCGCCGCAAGCGGGTACTGGTCAAAATCGTCGGCGATTAGCCCGGCCCCGGCTCGCTACTTCTTGGCGTCCGCGGGAGCCGCCGCGGGCACCGGCTCGGAAAGCACCAGCCGGAAATACGGCTCCGGACGCGTGTCGTACCGGCTCAGCTTTCGCACCGGCGACTGCATCCCCTTCAACCGCGCAAAGACCTGGTAGTCCACCTTCGGGTCCAGATAATCGAAACGGTAGGCCCCGTCCTTGCCCGCGATGTAGTTCCTCACCTTGCCCGTCCGCAGATTCTTTAGCTGCACCACCGCCATCGGCACGCCGTTGTCCTGCGGATCGTGCACCACACCGGTCAGCGATCGTCCATTCAAGTCATCCGGCGCGTCCGGGTTCTTTGGAGCGTCAATCTTCTTCCCGTCGTAAGTGACGTGCGGCTGCACCTCCTGGCTTTCCTTCGACTGTGCCGCACAAAATACCGGGAGAGCGAATGCCAACAGGGCGACCGATGTGAGTTTCTGCATGATGGAGCCTCGATCTCTTCATCATCGCGCACCGCGACGCTCTTGGCGGAACCGGAAGACCGGGAAACTCCCCTATCGCGCGTCGGCACGGCGGCGGCGAAACAGGTGCATCAACCCGATCAAGCAGACGCCGCTGAACGTCAGGATCGAGGTCGTGGCCTCCGGTACCGTCGACAGCGCAGCCGGCGGATCGGCCAGTAGCGGCCGCGGCTGCGACAGGCTAAGCACGAACGCGTGTTCCTCTCCGCCGTACAAACCCGTCCCCGCAATCTGGTTATTCCCGTTGATCGCATATGCATCCAGCAGGTCCCAGCCGGAGTTCACCGGCAACACGCTGTTCAGATCGATCATCGTCCCGTTCATATACACAAACGCATGGCTCGACCCATCGGCCGTCGTCGAGTACCCAACCACATAGCCGTTGTCGTTCACCCCGTAAGCGTAGCTTGCCGTCCCCCCAAGAGTGCCCAGGCCGTTCATCGACCCGCCGCTGTACAGGAACGCGTTCATGTAACCGCTCCTCGTAGCCGATCCACCCACGATCTCGCCGGCGTCGTTCACCCCTGTGGCATAACTGGTTCCTCCTCCAAGCGTCCCCAGGGGAACCATTGCCGATCCGTTCCAGTAAAACGCCCGGAAAACACCCGGCGCGATCGTCCCGTAACCGACCACCTCACCCAAGTCGTTAATCCCGTACGCCGCGCTCCAGTTTCCCCCCGGCAGGTACCCCAGCATCTGCATCGACCCGCCGCTGTACAGAAACGCCTGCCCATTGCCTCCCACCACCGCTCCGGCGTCGTTGATCGCCTGCCCGAACGTGTTCGCGCCCAGATCCGTCACCGTAGACCCGTTCCAGATCGCGGCATGGCCCTTCCCGTCCACGTAGTAAGTGCCCGTCACTACGCCGGACTCATTTATCCCGAACGCATAACTATCCGCACCAGGAACAGAAGTCGAAAGTCCCGACAGCCCGGCCGATCCGCTCAGGAATGCCTGCGTGCCCCCAATGCTCGTCGTGCTCCAACCCGCCGCCTGCCCCAACGCGTTGATCGCATAGGCCGTTGCGTTGCCTCCGCCCAGCGTCCCCAGATCCTGAATCGAGCCAACCGGCCCGGCGAACCCCGGGCCCACCGTAACAGCCCCCAACAAACCGGCAATGCACGCAATTCGCATGGCGACAAGACCCAGAATTTCCGTTCTGGAAAACTGAGTATGGCACAGCGGATTTTGCAGAGGTATCGAGAGAAAGTTCTAATTTTCCTCGAATTTAAGTACTACAACCCTGGGAACCCACGGGCCTAGGCCGGCCCTATACCCATGATTATGTGGCGCTTTCTTCCAACTCCAGCACCTGCGCCTGCGCCCGCTGCCATAGCAGCCGGCCCTGGTATTCCTGCCACAGGGTCGTAAATCCGGCCCAGTAATACCCGCCAACAAAAAGCAGCAGGAACGGAAGCGTCAGGTAGTTGTACGTGTCGATCGCGTAAGCCATCATCGATACGAAGTACGTCCCCGCGGCGATCTCCGCGTAGGGTAGCCAGCCGCTCCGCCGCCGGTATTTCACCGGCCGCACCTTCAGCTTGTCAGACCCGTTCACCGCGTATTTCGGCGTCCGCGCGAAACTTGTCTGTACACCGAACAGCGCCTCCAGCACCGCCTTCGTATTAATGATCGTCAGCGCCACGCCGGCCGCCATCAGCGCCGGCAGCAGAAACACGCCCCGCTTCCAGTCCTGGCGGAACAACTCCCGCCGCGCCATCAGATAGAACGCCGAAATCGACCAGAACGAAGCGATGATCAGCGGCATGTCCAGCATCAGCATCTGGAACCATCCCATGTAGAACCGGACGATCATCACCGGCAACATCAGCGCCGCAACCACCACCATCAGCGGATAAGAGATGTTCGGCGTCAGATGGAAGAACGCCTCCATCTTCCGCCGCCAGGAAACCTTCGACCGCAGTATCGCGGGCAACAGCTTCACCGCCACCTGCGTCAGGCCCTTGGCCCAACGCGACTGCTGCACCTGAAAGCCATAAGTATCCACCGGCAGTTCAGACGGGCAGTCCACCGACGGCACGTAAACGAACCGCCAGCCTTTCAACTGCGCCCGGTAGCTTAAGTCCGAGTCCTCGGTGAGTGTGTCGTGCTGCCATCCCCCCGCGTCGTCGATCATCTTGCGCCGCAGGATCCCCGCCGTGCCGTTGAAATTGAAGAATAAATCGCCGCCGCAGCGAGCGCCGTGCTCGAGCACGAAGTGCGCGTCGAGCAGCATTCCCTCCACCTCGGTCAACAGGTTGTAATGGCGGTTCAGGTAGCTCCAGCGCGTCTGCACCACGCCGACGTTGGAGTCCAGGAAAAAGTGCACCGTGCGCTCGAGAAAATCCACCGGCGGAACAAAATCGGCGTCGAAGATCGCAACCAGTTCTCCCGTCGCCGTCGCCAGACCTTCCTGCAAAGCGCCGGCCTTATAACCATGACGGTTCCTCCGATGCTTGTATTCAATCGGATGGCCCTGCGCGCGGTACTCGGCCACCAGCCGCTCGGTGAACTCGTGCGTCTCGTCGGTCGAGTCGTCCAGCACCTGTATCTGAAGCAGGTGCTTCGGATACCGCATCTTCGTCGTCTGTTCGATCAACCGCTCGACAACATACCGCTCGTTGAACAGCGGAAGCTGAATCGTCACCCGGGGCAGTTCGCCTTCGGCAAACCGCGCCGGAGCATCCTTCAGCAGGTTCTTGCGGAACTTACTGTACTCGTGAATCAGCTTGTACCGGTGCATCCCATAGACGGACAACACCACCAGAACCCCGAAGTAGGGGATCAGCAGCGCCCAATCAAACGGCTGCAGATGATAAAGACCCGAAAATGTCGTGTCGGTAAGCTGAGTCACCAGCCGGTTGGCAAGCGAAGCAGCCAGCAGGAACGCGGGGGCGGCTATGTCAGGAATCATCGTCCGGCGGAGGCACTACGCCGACCCCTAGTTTATCAGAAACCTTACTCTAGTTATGTTAAGTTTTTCTCATCTTCGCGCCCCGCTAGTAAGGCTGAATCCCTAACTCGCGCAGTTTCTTCGCCCCCGCCGTCCATCCCCCGCCGGCCGCCGCCTCGACCACCGCATACGGCTCCCCCGCAATGCCTCCCCGCACCGTACGCGTGATAGGGTTGTCCCTCCAATCCCATAGCCGTTCCGGATGGCGGTCGACGCTCACCGGCGCCCGGTCCCATCGCCCCTTCGGGTAGCAATACACCCCGACCGCCTGAATCAGGCACCCATACACCGCCGCCGCCGCAATCGTCCATTTCCATCCGCGGCCCCGAAGCGCGGGCAGCCCCGCCGCAATGAGAATTATCAACGGCGCCAGAATCTCGGTAAGCAGCCTCGGCCCCCAGCAGTAACCACCCCACCAGGCGGGCCAAAACGCGACGATTCCGATCTGACAGACGGAAAAAACGGCAGCCGCTGCGATCACGATTCGATGCGGACCGGCAGCCGCACGCGCCCGGCGGGAAAGCGCCGCTAACGCAAAAACCGCCACCGGCGTGTAAATAAGCAGTCCTCGCCCCGGACTGAACAAGATCCCCGCCAGGCCCTCGAGAAAATGCCCGCGCAGAACGGTCGGGTAGCCACCGCTCAGACGGCCGAACACCGTGAGGTTTCCCGCCGCCGTCACCCCCCCCGCCACAATCACCGGCGCGAACACCCGGATCCAGCCGGCCGGCTTCGTCCGGCGCAAGCCAAGCACCACCCCGAGCGCGGCCGGCAGAGCAATGTTGCTCGGCCGGATCGTCAAAGCACACCCGGCGCAAAGGCCGGCAATCCATTCCCACCGTGCGTCCCCTGTGCCTTCTTCCCACCGGTCGACAGCGTAGAGACAACCCAAAATCGCCACCTGCCCGTAGGTGTGCTGCCAGAGCGCCTGGCTCGCCGTGGACCAGTTCCCCGTACTCAACGCGAACACCAACGCCAGCAGCCACGCTTCCCGCCCCGGCGCCATCCGCCGGAGCAGCGCCAGCAAAAGCGCCGCTGCGGCCGCTGCCAGCGCTACCGCAACAAACTTTTCCGTGATTCGCGCCAATGCAACGAGGGTGGCCGCGTCCTGCCGGTGCACCCACGGCACGAATGCGATCGGCAGATACAGCGGCGTCGCCAGCACCGGACCCCCGATCGGATAAACGCTGTACCAGTGCCCGTTTACCTCGCGCAGCACCAGCTTCGCGTACCATACGTGGCCGCGCAGGAACGGGCCGAAGCGGTCCAGCGTCATCGAGTGGTCCAGAAGAATCGAGAACGGAATCAGCGCGGCGGGCAGAGAATCCCCAGAAGCAACCGGCCGCAGATTCGAGTGATAGACCGCCGAAAGAAGCACGCACAGAATCGCGTAGCGCCACCTACCGCCCATCCGGCGGACTGGCGGCCTTGCTCCCCTCGCGCTTGCCAAACGAAGTTCCAATCTAATCCACCATAGCGAACGGCCCTACGCTGATACACTGTTTTCGTCGCAAACCTCCGGCATGACACAACCGCAAACGCTCGAAAATCGCACGGCCCTGGTCACAGGCTCAAGCAAGGGAGTAGGGCGGGGCATCGCCGTCTCGCTCGCTTCCGCCGGCGCCGATGTCATCGTCAACTACAACAGCGACCGCGAAGGCGCCGAAGCCACCGCGTCCACAGTCCGCTCCTTTGGCCGCCGCGCCTGGGTCGTCCAGGCCGACGTCGGCAGAGCCGCGGACATCGAACGCATGTTCGGCCAGATCGCCGCCTGGGAAGCCCCGGTGGACATCCTCGTCAACAACGCCGGCGTGCAGACCTGGAAGCCGCTGCTCGATCTCGCCGAGTCCGATTGGGACCGCGTGCTCTCCAC
>DAIDIH010000092.1 GCA_027459465.1 Bryobacterales bacterium
CCTTCTCCGCCACCGCCAGCGCCGGCGCGTACTGATACTGCGCCGTGTGAAAACTGCTCATCAGCCGGATCACGTCCAGGAACGCGCCCACATAAGGGCTGTAGTAAGCCATGCCCGCTGTCGGAGCCATCGTAAGCTGTCCCACCAAGTCCGCTCCCGCCCCCGAGGTCAGCGACGCCAGCATCGCCGGATGCTGCCCGTCGTCCAGCACAAGCTGATCCACGCCCTGCATCAAACATGGAGCCTGCTGCTCGGTCGGCTTATCGAAACACTGCGAATCGACCTTGATATTCAAACTCCGCGCCGCCAGCGCCGTTTCCTTCTTCAGCGCCGTCTGGTCCGTCGCCGCCGTCTCCCGCACATCGCTCAGGTACCGGTCCAGCCGCATCCGGTCCCGGCTCGCCTGGTTCAAATCCTGCGCGATCCGCACAAACACCCCCGGCCGCTCCCGCACCGTCGACCGCAAAGTCCGGAAATCCCCGCCCGTCGCCGGAGCCAGCAGAATCAAAGCCTGCTGCGCATCGTCCGGAACCGTGATCTCGATCCCCTCCTTGCGCACCTGCTTGCCCCACCCATCCGATCGAGTGAACCAATCCTCCGGAGGCGGGTTAGTAGGCCCCTGCAAAAACGCGGTGATCAAAAGATAATGCGCCGAAGAGTCCTCTGCAAACAAAGGCTTCAGCCAAATCCGATCCCCCGGCTCCAGATTCGGAACCTCCGAAATCGGCAAAGTCCGCCCACTCCGAGTCACCGTGGCCCGAATTTCCGGACCCGTCAAATCAAACGCCGCCGTATCCCCGTACGTCCATCGCACTAGGAAAATGCTTAGGATTCCAAGAAATAGCGGCCATCTCCGCCAAGCCAGCATACCTCCAGTTTAGATGGCCCTCACCCGAAAACCGTTCCGCCTCCCGGCTCCCGGCTTCTTGCTTCTTGCTTCTTCCCCGTCGCCCCTCACTCCCCCCTCGCCAACATGTAGTGGACCGCCGGCGTGACAATCAGCGACAACACCATCGAAGCCGTCACCCCCCCGATCACCGCAATCGCCAGCGGTTGCAGCATCTGCGACCCCGCGCCCCAGCCCAGCGCCAGTGGCGCCATGCCCGCCACCGTCGCCAGCGCCGTCATCAGAATCGGCCGCAGCCGCCGCTCGCCCGCCATCACCATCGCTTCTTGCGGGCTGAACCCTTCCCGCCGGAATTTCCCATCCGCGTCCAGCAGCAGAATGCCGTTCTTCGCCACGATGCCGATCACCATGATCAGCCCCATGAACGACGAGATGTTGAACGTCGTCGACGTCACCAGCAGCGCCAGGAAAACACCCGAGGTCGACAGCAGCGCCGAAGACAGAATCGCCACCGGAGCCGCGAAACTCCCGAACTCGAACAGCAGCACGGTAAACACCAGCACCACCGCCAGCACCAGCACCACAATCAAATCCCCGAATGCCTTCTGCTGTTCCTCGTACCCGCCGCCGAACTCCACCCGGATCGCCGGCGGCAGCCCGATCTGAGCCAGCGCCTTCTTCACCTCCGCGATGCCCCGCCCCAGGTTGATTCCCTCAAACCGCGCCGTCACCATCGTCACCTGCTGCAGATCCTCGCGGATCACTTCCGTCTGCCCCGGCTCAATCTGGGAATGCGCCAGCGACCCCAGCGTCGCCGTGTGCCCCGTCGAACTCTCGATCAGCGTGCTGTTGATCGAAGCAAGCGTTCGCCGCACCTCGGCCGGGAACCGCACGCGCACCCCGAACGGACGGTCCCCCAGCACCACCGGCGTCGACGCCGGTTCACCCTGCAGCATCGCACTCGCGTCCAGTTCAATCTCGAAAGGCGTAAATCCAGCCCGCCCCGCCACCACCGGGTCCACCTGGTACAGCATCGCCGGACCGCTGATCGTGTTCTCCACCCCGTTCAGCACGTCCACAATCCCCGGCTCCTTCTTGATCGCGTCCCCCACCCGCGGCGCCCACTCGTGCAGCAGGTTCAAATCCGGATGAAACAGCTTGATCACTACCGGCTCAGGCGCGTTCGTCAGGTCCCCGATCATGTCCTGCGTAAGCTGCGAAAACTCGATGTCGAGCATCGGAAGCCGTTGGTTGATCTTCTTGCGAACTTCCGCGATCACTTCTTCCGAGCTCCGCTCCCGGTCCGCTTTCAACTTCACCGAAATGTCGCCCGTGTTCGCCTCCGTCACCTGCGCCAGGCCAAGCTGCAATCCCGTGCGCCGGGACGTGCTCTCCACCTCCGGCGTCTCTTTCAAAATCTTCTCCGCCTGTAGGATCATCTTGTTCGTATCGTCGAGCGACGTCCCCGCCGGCGAAATATAGTCCAGAATGAACCCTCCCTCGTCCATCTCCGGAATCAGCCCCGAGTCCAGCGCGTTGTAACACACGTACGACGCGCCAACCAACCCCAGGCACGCCAGCCCCGTCACCCAGCGGAATCTTAGCGCCGTCCGCAGCAGCCGGTCGTAGAGCTTCACCACGAAGCCCATCACCCCGCCCCTCGGCTTCTCTTCGTGCGTCCGCCCCAGTCGCTGCTTGATGAAAAAATGGCTCAGCGTCGGCGTCCACGTCAGCGCCAGCCCGAGCGACGTCAGCAGCGCCATCGCCACCGTGATCGCCAGCGCGCGGAAAAACACGCCCGTCACCCCCGTAATCGAAATCAGCGGCAGAAACACCACAATCGGCGTCACCGTCGAACCCACCAATGGCACGCTGATCTCCTTAATCGCGCTCCGGATCGCCTCCGCCCGCCCCTGCCCCGCATCGCGGTGCATCACTATGTTTTCCACCACCACGATCGCATCGTCGATCACCAGCCCCACCGCCGCCGCCAACCCGCCCAGCGTCATCAGGTTGAAGCCCTCGCCGAACACCTTCAGCGCAATCAGAGTCAGCGAAATCGTCGCCGGGATCACCAGCCCCGCCACCAGCGACGTGCCCCAATCCCGCAAAAACAGCACTAGAATCAGCGACGCCAGCACCAGTCCGATCAGAATCGCGTCCCGCACGCTCTTGATCGACGCCTCCACCAACTCGCTCTGGTCGTAAAACGGCTCGATCCTCACCCCGCGCGGCAGCTCGCGCTTGACCTGCTCGATCTCCGCCCGAACCTCGCGCGCCACTTCCACCGTGTTCCCGTTAAACTGCCGGTTGATGTTCAGCAGCACCGCCGGCTTCCCGTTCGCCGTCACAATCGTATACACGGGCATCACCGACGGCTTCACCTGCGCTACGTCCCCGATGCGCACCGGCAGCCCCGCCGGCGTGTCTTTCACCACAATCTGCGACAGCCCCTCGGGCGTCCTCACCTGCCCGCTCACCAGGCCCAGCACAAGCTGATGATTCTGCTCGAACAGCCCCGGCGAATCGATCATGTTGCTCTGCCCGAGCGCGTTCAGCAGATCCGTAATCGTGATGTTCGTCCGCACCAGCCGCGCCGGGTCCGGTTCCACCGAAAACTCCGGCACCTGCCCTCCCTGCACCACCACCGTCGCCACGCCCTTCTGCCGGTTCAGCCGCGGCTTCACATCATAGGTGGCCATCTCCCACAATCGCGTCTGCGGCACCGTGTCCGACGTCATGCTGTACCCGATAATCGGAAACGCCGCAAACGTCAGCCGGTTCGCCACCAGTTTCGTCGTCGGCGGCAGGCTCTGCTGCGCCCGCGCCAGCGCCGCGTTCACCAACTCGAGCGTCAGGTACATGTCGACGTTCCAGTCGAAGAACAAATCGATCTCGGCCGACCCGCGGCTCGTAATCGACCGCACCGTCCGCAAGCCCTGCACGCTCCGCAGCGCATCCTCGAGCGGCCGCGTCACCACCACTTCCATCTGGTTAATCGGCATCACGCCGTTGTCCGCACCCACCACAATCCGCGGAAAGTCGGTGTGCGGGAAAACTCCAATCGGCAGCGAGAACGCCAGGTAAATCCCAACCAGAATCAGCGTGATGACAACGAAAATAATCGGCTTGGCGTGCCGTCCGGTCCAGTGCTCGCCCTCCACCGCCTCCCTCGCCGCCGCGCTCTCCTCCGGCCTATCGATCATCCTTGGCCGCTCCTCCCTTAGCGTCCGCCTCGCCGGTGCCCGCGTCCCCCGCCCCGATCTTGATCTTGGCGCCGTCGTCCAGCCCGATCCCGCCCTCCACAATCACTTTCTCCCCCGCCTTCAGCCCCGATAGAATCTGCGCCTGCTCCTCATTCCGGATCCCCACCTCCACCTTCCGGTCGTGCGCCGCGTTATCCTCCCCGGCCACCATCACCGACATGTCCCCTTCATGCGTCGCCAGCAGCGCCGTCGCCGGCACCAGCAGCGCGTCGCGCACCGTCCCCGCATATATGTCCACCCTCGCCGCCCCGCCCGGTTTCAGCTTCTCCCCGGGGTTCGGCCCCTCCACCCACACCTCCACCGTCGTGCTGTTGGCGTTCACCGCCGGGCTGATCACCGTCACCTTCCCTTCCGTCTCGCCCTCCGCCGTGCGAATCACCGCCTTCATCCCCAGCCGTAGCTCGGCCGCGTCTCTCTGCGGCACATTCACCTTCGCAATGACCCTCGACAAATCCATCACCGTCATCAGCGGCGAGCCCGCCGGCGCCATCTCGCCCGGATACAACGGCCTCTCCGCCACCACACCGCTCACCGGACTCCGGATTTCGGAATAACTCAACTGCGCTTCCGCCGCCTCATACCGCGCCTTGGCTGCGTCAAGCTGGTCCTGCGCGCTCTGGGTCTGCGCCCTCCGGCCCACGCTCATCAGCGTCTGCAGTTGCTTGTTCGCCTGCCCGTACTGGCTCTGCGCCTGCGCATACGCCACGTTCGCCTCGTCCACCAACCGCCGCGCCAGCGCCCCCTGCTTGAACAAATCCAGGCGGCTCTCATACACTTTCTTCGCCGCGTTCAGCGCCTCCTTCGCCGCCGCCACGTCGGACTGCGCCTTGTTGATGTCCACCGGCAGCGAACCCGCCGTCACGTTGCGATACGCCGTCTGCGCCTGCTCGTATAGGCTCTTGGCTTCCCCCACCGCCGCGCTCAAATCCCGGTTCTCCAGCACCGCCACCACCTGCCCCGTCTTCACGTGGTCGCCGCGGTTCACCAGAAACTCCCGCACCGGCGCGCTGATCTTCGGCGTGATGCTCGACTGATGAATCGGATAAAGCAGCCCCTCCGCCGGAATCACCCGCTCAATCGAACCGGTCACCACCGCCGCCACCTGCACGGGAGCCGCCGAGTCCACGGCGCTCGCATCCGGCTTCGAGCAACCGCTCATTCCGCCGATGGCAGCCAGCGCCACCCACCCCGCCATTCCCCGCATCGCCGCCATCGTCATCCGTGTCATCCCATTAGCTCCCCGTCAGCGTCCGAAGCACCGCCAGCGCCACCTGGTACCGGTTCAACCCGTCCGCGTACGCGTCCCGCGCCATCGCCAGCGTGCCCTGCGCGTCCGTCACCTCCAGCGCCGTCGCCTCGCCCCCCTCGTACCGCAGCACCGTCAGCCGCAGGCTCTCCGTCGCCAGGTCGAGCGAGTGTTTCAGCGAGTCCACCTGCGAGTACGCCGTCTGCGCCTCCTTGTAATCAGCGTCGAGACTCCCCAGTAACTGCCGCTGCGTCAAACTCAACTCCCGCCGCGCCTGCGCCTCCCGCAACTTCGCCTGCTCCACCCGGCTCGCCGTCGCCTTCCAGTTCCATAGCGGCAGGCTGATCGACGCCAGCACAGACGATCCCAGGTTGTTCTGCCCCACCGGCCCCGTCGCCCCAAAGTTCGGCGCGTCGATGCCGTAGAAATAGTCGAAGCTCAGCGAAGGAAGATACGCCCCACGCGCCGCCGATACCCCATACCGCTCCGCCTTCACCGCCGCTTCCGCCGCCCGGATCTGCGGATTGTTCCGCCCCGCCATCGCACTCACTTCCTCAAACGTCGCCAGCCGCGGCGCCTGATCCAGATCGTCCACCACCTCATAGTCATGCCCATAGTCGGGAAACAGAAAAATCGACAGCGCAATCTTCGTCTTCTCCGCCGTCAGCCGCGCGTCCGATAAGTCCCGCTCCCGCTGCGCCTCGGTCAACTGCGCCTTCACCACATCGGCATGCGCCGCTTCCCCGCCCTTCTCCTGTTTCCTCGTCAGATCCACAAACTGCCGCGCCTCGCCGAGGCTTCGCTCGGCGCTCCTCACCTTGTGCTCCGCCGTCAACAGCCCGTAGTAAGCCTCCGTTACCGCCGCGTCCAGACCCCGCTGCGAAATCTCCTGTTGCGCCTTCGCCGCCGCTTCCAAAGCCACCGTCTGTAAATACGCCCCGCGGCTGGCAAACGACAGCGCCTCGTGCACGTCCCCCTGGCTCGTGTACTCGTTCACGGCGTTGTTGGCAATGAAGATCACCCCCAAAGAATTCGGCTGCGTATATAAATATTCGTTCAGAAACGTCAGCGTCGGCAGCAGCGCCGCCCGCGCCTGCCGCTTGTCTTCATGGGCCAGCCCGGCCTGCGTCACCGCGGCCTGATACACGGCATCGTTGTTGTGCGCCATCACGAGCGCGGTCTTCAGGTCGATCGGCGGCGCCGGCGCCGTATTTTGCCCCCACGCCGCCCACATCGTTATCGCCAGCCACCCGGCAGCGGAATTGACCCGCAGAAGTTTCTTCTTCATCTCGACGGATTCGGTTTCAGTACATCAGCCTAACCTGAAAATTCGCTGAAGAGCCGCGCCGCCTCCAATCTTCAGCAAAACTTCAGAAATCCCCCCTACGATGAAAGGTATCGGCGGTGCCGCCATGCAGATCCTCGTAGTCGAAGACGAAGCCCGCCTCGCCCGTCTCCTTGAGCGCGGCCTCGAAGAAGAAGGCCACACCGCCATCGTCGCCACCGACGGCGCCGACGGTCTCTCCATCGCCCTCGCCCACCCCTTCGACGTCATCGTCCTCGACATCATGCTCCCCCGCCTCGACGGCCTCTCCGTCGCCAAGCGCCTCCGCGAAGCCGGCAACCGCACCCCCATCCTCATGCTCACCGCCCGCGACGCCGACCTCGATATCGTCACCGGCCTCGACTCCGGCGCCGACGACTACCTCACCAAACCCTTCTCCTTCGACGTCCTCCTCGCCCGCATCCGCGCCGTCTCCCGCCGCGGCGATATCCCCCGCCCCACCGTCCTCCGTTGCGGCGAGCTCACCCTCGACCCCGCCACCCGCGAAGCCCAGCGTGGCCCCCGCCGCTTCACCCTCACCCGCACCGAGTACGCCCTCCTCGAAATGCTCCTCCGCCGCGCCGGCCACGTCGTCCCCCGCGACACCCTCCTCGAAGCCGTCTGGGGCTTCTCGAGCGACGTCGAAAGCAACACCCTCGACGCCTTCATGCGCCTCCTCCGCGCCAAAGTCGAACTCCCCGGCGAACCCAAGCTCATCTACACCGTCCGCGGCGTCGGCTACAGCCTCCGCGAGGAACCCGCGTGAGGCGCCAACTCTCCATCCGCCTCCGCCTCTCGCTCTGGTACGCAACCGTCCTCCTCGCGGGCTTCGTCCTCTTCAGCCTTCTGCTCTGGTTCGCCGTCCGCCAGGGCCTCATCGCCAGCGTCGATCACGCCCTCGACCGCCGCGTTCAGGGCGCCGTCGAACTCATCGAAGAAACCTCCCGCGAAGGCGGCGGCATCCCCGGCATCCAGGACGAATTGGGCGAATACGCCGACTCCGTCCCCGAGGGCCGCCTTATCCGCGTCACCGGCCCCGACGGCCAGCGCATCTTCCCCATCAACGCCCCCGCCCCGCTCCCCACCCGCGGCTACCGCATCCTCCGCCGCTCCGATTCCGTCCTCGGCCGCCCCTACACGATCATCGCCGCCGCCTCGCTCGAAAGCACCGAAGACCTCCTCGCCCGCCTCCGCTGGCTCATGCTTCTCTCCATCCCCGTCACCCTCATCGCCGCCTCCCTCGGCGGTTACGCCATCAGCCGCCAGGCGCTCTCGCCCGTCGACTCCATGACCACCGAAGCCGCCGCC
>DAIDIH010000093.1 GCA_027459465.1 Bryobacterales bacterium
CCGTCAACCAGTTCCAGGGCAACGACGTAAAGAGCAAAGCCAAATGGGATGGCTCAACCCTCGTCGTCGATTCCCAGTTCTCCTTCAACGACTCCGACATCCAGTTCGAATCCCGCTGGACCCTCAGCCCCGACGGCAAAACCCTCACCATGGCCACTCACATCAATTCCCCCATGGGCGAGTCCGATCAAAAATACGTCCTCGACAAACAGGACGCCTCCACTACTGCCGCCGCCCCCGCGCCTTCCGCCACTCCCGCCACATCCCCGGCTCCCGCGCCCGCGCCCGCGCCAGCCACCGTCGCCGCCGCCCCCGGCCCGCATCCCAACTTCACCGGCAAGTGGAAACTCGACGTCACCAAAAGCGACTTCGGCCCGCTGCCTCCACCGGACAGCCGCATCGATTCCGTCGCCCAGGACGGAATCACGCTCAAGGACGCCTACGTCCAGACCGGCGTCGACGGCGACGAGAAAGGGGAGTTCAACTACACCACCGACGGCAAACCCTGCCAGAACAAGTTCCGCGACAACGACATGACCGGCACCGCCGTCTGGGACTCGACCGGCCTGCTCATCGACAACAAGCTCAACTTCGACGGCAACGACATCGAGGCCAAGACCCACTGGGAACTCTCGCCCGACGGCAAGATCCTCACCATCACCGCCAACGTCAACACGCCGATGGGTGAGCTACAGCAAAAGCTGCTGTTCTCGAAGGAATCCGACTGATCCGGCTCGGCATCGCAGCGCCGCCTCACTCTCTCTCGGCCGGAAACGTCCGCGAGATCAGATCGTGGAACGTCAGCGCTTCTTCTTCCACCAGCGCCCACGCAAGACCCAGCCCCATCCCGGCAAAGCTCACCAGAAAGCCCGCCAGCGCCCGCCGCGCGCGCTGGTTTCGCGTCGGCTTCCTTCCGTTGAACGACGTCACTCGAAGCCCCATCCAGTGCTGCCCCGGTGTATCCCCGTTGCACCACACACACAGAGCCTTGAACGCCACGGCAATCGTCCCCGCCGCCACCCCAAGCGCGATCAGCCCCGCACGGCCCATCGGGATGAACCCCAGCCACGCCTTCTCAACCGCCACATACAATCCCAACGCTGCCAGGATCACCCCAATATCCAAAGCCAGCGCGAGACATCGCGCCCAGATCCCGGCGACCATCGCATCACAGTCGATATGGCCCGACACCTCCCGCGGCGGCCCCGCCGGCGAAGCAACGGGAAACTCGAACTTCTGCTGCGAAACTCCAGACCGCGGAGGAGTTTGCGACGCGACGCGCTCCTTGCGCGGCTTCGGTGTTGCTTCGTCACGGCGCGCTTCCCGCAGCCCGGCCCGGCTCTCCCGCCCCGCCCCCTCCGGCTGCAGCGGAAACAGCGCCCGCTGGGGATTGCCCACAACACGCAGGCTCGGGGGCGCCGCTGCCGGTGGCGGCGTCTCAGCCTTCGGTACGGGCGCAAGCGCCGGCGCAGTCGCCTCGCGCGTGAAATATATCTTGGAAGCGGTGTCCGGCTCGATACGGCGGCCGCAACGCTGGCAGCGATGCTCGTCGCCGCTATTTTCCGAGCGGCAGTAGGGGCAGGTGATCAAAGCGTTCTTTTCCGTTTCGCGCGCGCCCAAAGACGCACGGCCTCGTCCATCGCCACCGGTCCCGCCCCTCAGCTTCCCGGCCTTGCGATGCGTTTCCTATCCATGCTACCGTTTGCGGTTGAAGCTCCTTCCCGCCAAGCTTTGCCCCCGAAACGGTAACTTCGTCGGGCACGCGGGCGAGCGTACCCCTCATCCCTTACGTAACATATTCACCTTGAAATGTCACGGACTTTTTGCGCTGCGCCTCCTGCCCCGGCTTCTTCTGATAGCCGGCCTCGCGCCCCTCTGGGCGCAATTGCCCCCCTTCCTCCCCCCTCCCGCTCCTCCGCCCGCCCAAACCCCGAACCCGGCCAACCCCAACGTCAAATATAAAATCCCCCACCCCGAAGCCCCCGACGTCAGTCACGTCATCATCGGCGCCATCGCCCAGGAAACCAACGGACCCTGGCGCCTCCTCCGCGGCAAAGCCCGCGTCGAAACCGCCGACACCCTCCTCGAAGCCGACGAGATCGACTACAATTCCGACACCGGCGATGTCATCGTCCGCGGCAACGTCCTCTACGAAAGCTACGTCACCGGAAACAAAATCCACTGCGACCACGGCGAATACAACGTCGACACCCAAAACGGCCACTTCTACGACGTCACCGGCGAATCCCCTTCCAAAGTGCAGGTCCGCCCAGGCATCCTCTCCACCAGCAGCCCCTTCTACTTCCAGGCCAAATGGGTCGACCGCATCGCCGACCGCTACATCCTCCACCAAGGCTTCATCACCAACTGCAAAATGCCCGACCCCTGGTGGACCCTCTCCGGCCCCAAGTTCGACATCATCAGCCAGGAACGCGCCATCGCTTACCGCGCTGTCTTCCGCCTCCGCAACATCCCCCTGTTCTACCTCCCTACCTTCTACAAACCCCTAGGGAAACAACCACGCAAAAGCGGCTTCCTCGCTCCCAATCTCGGCATCGCCAGCCAGCGCGGCTTCATGTACGGCATCGGCTACTACTGGGCCATCAATCGCAGCTACGACCTCCTCTATCGCCCCATCTACTTCTCCCAGCGGGGCCTCTCCAACTACGCCGACCTCCGCGGCAAGGTCCACCCCGGCACCGACTTCGACCTCCAGGTCTACGGCGTACAGGACCGCGGCATCATGATCGGCAACACCCTCCAAAAACAGGGCGGCTACGAAATCGACTTCGTTGGACGCACGGAACTCGGCGATGGCTGGGAGGGTCGCGCCGACGTAGATTACTTAAGCTCCTACCTCTTCCGCCAAAACTTCACCGAGATCTTCAACCAGGCCATCTTCTCCGAATCCCACTCCGTCGGCTTCATCGACAAACACTGGTCCACCTTCGGCCTCACCTTCGTCGCCGAGCGCGACGTCAACTACCTCAACATCGACCCCAAAGACACCATCGTCGTCCGCACCCTCCCCTCCGCCGAATTCGTCTCGAGCGAACACCTCCTCTCGGACCGCTGGCTCCCCATCTGGTTCTCCCTCGACTCCAGCGCCTCCGGCCTCAACCGCTCCCAACCCGGCGGCACCAGCCCCGCCGCCTACGTCGGCGAACTCGACACTGTCGCCTTCGTCCCACGCCTCGACGCCGAACCCAGCGTCACCACCGCCTTCCACTGGGAAGGCTTCAGCGTCATGCCGACCTTCACCGACCACGAAACCTTCTACGGCACCGAGTTCAACCAGAACACCGGCTTCGTCGCCAGGGATTTCGTCCGCAGCGCCGCCGACTTCGACGTCGTCCTCATCCCTCCTTCCTTCGCCCGCGTCTTCAACGCTCCCAAATTCCTCGGCAAAAAACTCAAGCACGTCATCGAACCCCGCGTCGAGTTCCGCAGCATCAGCGGCATCGGCCGCACCTTCAACCAGGTCCCCCGCTTCGACGAAGTCGACCTCCTCGCCGACACCGAACAGCTCAACCTCTCCATCGCCAACCGCTTCTACATCAAACAAAAAGACGGAAGCGTGAAAGAACTCGCTTACTGGGAAATCCGCCAGGACCGCTACTTCAACCCCACCTTCGGCGGCGCCGTCCAACCCGGCCGCCTCAACATCATCGATCCCGCCGAGGACCTCACCGCCTTCCCCTTCCTCGCCGGCCCCCGCACCTACTCCCCCATCGACTCCGACTTCCGCCTCCTCACCCGCATCGGCCTTGAATGGCGCGCCGACTACGACCCCCTCATCGGACACCTCACCGACTCCGGCATCTCCGTCGACTACCGCATGTCGGATTTCTTCGTCGCCCTCGGCCACAACGAAATTCGCGACAACCCCATCCTCATCACCAACTCCAATCAAATCTCCACCACCTTCGGCTACGGCAGCACCAACCGCAAAGGCTTGAGCGGCGCCCTCAGCATCTATTACGATTACGACCGCAGCGTCCTCGAATTCATCACCACCCAAATCACCTACAACACCGACTGCTGCGGCATCTCCGTCCAGTTCCGTCGCTTCAACTTCGGCACCCGCAACCAAAACGAATTCCTCGTCTCCTTCGGCGTCTCCAACGTCAGCTCCTTCGGTACCCTCCGCCGCCAGGACCGCCTCTTCTGACGCCACACGCGCCAAATGCCCGTTTGACCCCGGCCCCTTCACCGACTAAACTATAGTTAAGCTCCACGATTCAACTGGAGCAACCCCCGCGGACCCACAACATGGCGGCGACCTCTCTTCCCGAAGTCCATTCGAGTGTCCGCACCGGCTACGCCACCTGGTTCAAGCGCCTCCTCGCCTTCGCCGGCCCCGCCTACCTCGTCAGCGTCGGATACATGGACCCCGGCAACTGGGTCACCGACCTCGAAGGCGGCGCCCGCTTCGGCTATCAGTTGATCTGGATCCTCGTCCTCTCCAACCTGATGGCCATCCTCCTCCAAACCCTCAGTGCCCGCCTCGGCATCGTCACCGGCCGCGACCTCGCCCAAGCCTGCCGCGAAACCTATCCCCGCCCCGTCGTCATCCCCCTCTGGCTCTTCTGCGAAGTCGCCATCGCCGCCTGCGACCTCGCCGAAGTCCTCGGCGCCGCCATCGCCCTCCAACTCCTCTTCCATCTCCCCCTCCTCGCCGGCGTCCTACTCACTTCCCTCGATACCCTCCTCATGCTCTGGTTCACCCGCCTTGGCATCCGCATCATCGAAGCCCTCATCCTCTCGATGATCGCCCTCATCGCCGCCTGCTTCGCCATCGAAGTCGCCCTCGCCGACCCCTCCCTCCCCGCCATCGCCGGCGGCCTCATCCCCCGCCTCAACAGCGAGTCCCTCTACGTCGCCATCGGCATCCTCGGCGCCACCGTCATGCCCCATAACCTCTACCTCCACTCCGCCCTCGTCCAAACCCGCCGCATCGGCAACGAACCCGGCGAAAAGGCCACCGCCTGCCGCTTCAACTTCTACGATTCCCTCTTCGCCTTGAACGGCGCCCTCTTCGTCAACGCCGCCATCCTCATCCTCTCCGCCGCCGTATTCTTCCCACGCCACATCATCGTCACCGAACTCCCCCAGGCCCAGGCCCTCCTCAGCCCCCTCCTCGGCGCCACCTTCGCCGGCGGTCTCTTCGCCTTCGCCCTCCTCTTCTCCGGCCAGTCTTCTACACTCACAGGAACCCTTGCAGGTCAAATAGTTATGGAGGGTTTCCTTAACTTCCGCATGAGGCCATGGCTCCGCCGACTCCTCACCCGCTCCATCGCCATCATCCCCGCCGCCTTCGTCGTCTACTTCGCCGGCCAGGAAGGCGCCTACCGCCTCATCCTCCTCAGCCAGGTCATCCTCAGCCTCCAACTCCCCTTCGCCATCATCCCCCTCGTCCACTTCACCAGCGACCGCAACCGTATGGGCGCCTTCGCCTCGGCCCCTTGGGTCCGCATCGCCTCCTGGATCACCGCCGCCCTCGTCATCGGCCTCAACGCCAAACTGACCTGGGACGCCCTCGGCGACTGGTTCACCTCCGCCGGCCCCGCCCGCCATTGGCTCGAAGCAGCGTCCCTCCTCCTCATCTCCTCCCTCGCCCTTCTCCTCGCCTGGATCAGTTTCGAACCCTGGCTCCCCACGGCCCTCCGCCGCGGCGAACCTTCCCAGGTCCTCCCCGCCCACGTCGCTGAGCACCTCGAACCCCACCACTACTCCCGCATCCTCGTCCCCCTCGACCACTCCAGCCACGACCGCTTCGCCCTCAGCCACGCCGCCGCCCTCGCCAAAGTCTACGGCGCCAGCCTCCACCTCCTCCACGTCGAAGAGGACGTCGCCAGCCAACTCTACGGACCCCTTGCCTCCACCGCCGAAGTTCACGCCGGCGCCGACTACCTCTCCGGCATCGCCTCAAACCTCGCAGGCTCCGGCATCCAGGTCGAAACCGCCGTCCGCTACTCCCGCAACCCCAACCGCGAAATCGTCAACTTCGCCCGCCTCGTCGAACCAGATCTCATCGTGATGAGCGCTCATGGACATAAAGGCTTAAAAGACATAATCTTCGGTACAACCATTAATTCTCTACGTCATAGCCTGAGCGTCCCCATCCTCATCGTCCGCGACGAGCCCTGACCCCGCCGCCCATGCCCCTACTTGCCGCCCGCCCTGTGTCACCCCAACCCACCCCCACACCCCGCCCTCGCCCATTTCCCCTTCGTTTGCAATCCGCAACCGTTGGCCGTCGAAGTGCATGCCATTGAAATCGAGCCGTATGCTACGCCGCCTCTCAATCCCCAGCGTTGCGCTTGCCCTCTGGCTCACTTCCCCCTACCCCGTCTCCGCTCACTACTTCTACGAGCAGTTCGCAACTACCTCCGCGCCCTATGCTCCCATCGTCGAGAAATTCGACCTGACGGCACTACCCACCGACGCACAGAACAACCCCACCGTCTACTTCTACATCTCCGCCACCCCGCCCAAGAAATTCGCCCCAGGCGACAGCTTCCCCGCCCTCATCAGCGAAATCCGCGCCGCCGCCCAGGTCTGGAACCAGGTTTCTTCGTCCAGCCTCAAACTGGCCTACGGCGGCCTGCTTCTCACAAAGCCAACTTCCAACACGCCATATATTTACATCGAGTTTTCTGATCAAGTACCACAGGGCCTCTACGCCATCTCCGGTCCACAGGCGCCCCTCGGTTCTCTCACCAAGGACGCAGCCGGTAACCCCTTCTACGCGATCCAGACCTCCCGCATGCGCCTCCCCAACGACATGAGTTCGCTAGCCAGCTACAGCGAACTCATGTTCTGCACCCTGGTCCACGAATTCGGCCACACGCTCGGCCTCCAACACACCTTGGCCTCGAGCGTCATGTCTACCTACATCACCACCGGTTCCACCCGCGCCAACCCGCTCGCCACCGACGACATCGCCGGCATCTCGTACCTGTATCCGGCCAACAGCTTCGCCAATAACACCGGTTCCGTCAGCGGCGCCGTAACCTACACGGATGGAACCCCCGCCAACCTCGCCTCGGTCACCGTCATCGCTCCCGGTCTCGACGCAGTCACAGCTCTCACCAATCCCGACGGAACCTATTTGATCGACGGCATCCCGCCCGGGGCCTATCTCGTCTACGTCAATCCCCTGCCCCCGCCCTTCGAAGGCGAGTCCGGCAATGATGGCGTCACCTACCCCGTCGGCCCCGACGGCAAAACCGCCATCCCTCCCACCGCTATGTTCGCCACCCAGTTTTACCCCGGCACGGCCCAGGCCTCACAAGCCACCCCGGTCACCGTCGCCGCCGGCGTCGACGCGCCCAATATCAACTTCTCCGTCACACCCGAACCTGCCCCGCCGGTCTACGGCGTTCGCACCTACGGCTACGTCACCTCCACCATCGCCGTCATCGCCCCGCCCTTCCTCATCGGCGGCGCCACCCCCGATACTCTCGAAGCCACCGGCGTCGGCCTCCTCGCCAACCAGCAGTTGCTCCCGGGGCTCAACTTCAACGTCCTCGGCGCCGAAGCCTCCATCGTCCCCGGCTCCGCCCGCCCCTATCCGGCCCCCTACAACTACCTCGCCGTCGATCTTTCCGTCGACAATCAGGCCACCAGCGGCCCGCAGCATATGTTGTTTCAAACATCTTTTGACACCTATGTTCTGCCCACCGCTTTCCACCTGGTGAGTTCGCCGCCCCCGGTCACTTCTTCGATCAACTCCTTCTCGAGCCGCGTACTCGCCATCACCGGCCAGAACTTCACCACCGCCACCCGGATCTACTTCGACGGCGTTGCCGGCACCGTGCGCGCCCTCACCCCCGACGGCCGCCTCATCGTCAGCGCCCCGCCCGCTCCCGGCGCCTACACCGCCAATGTCGTCGCCCTCAACCCCGATGGCCAAAGCTCTCTGTACTCCGGCGCGGCGTCGCCCTACGTCTACGACAACGCTCCCACCCCCAGCCTCCAGGTCGTCCCGGCCACGCTTCCACCCGGCGGATCCACCGTCGACGTCATCGGCGTCAACACCGACTTCGACCCCAACCTGACCCGGGTCGGCTTCGGCTCCCCCGACGCCATCGTCACCCAGGTGAACGTCCTCAGCCCCACCCACCTTCAGGTCTTTGTCCAGACCGCGTCCGGCGCATCCATCGACACCGCCCAGTCCATCAACATCGCCAACGGCCTCGAAATCATTTCCTCCTCCCTCGGCGCCCAAGTCACCCTCCAGGGCCAGTAAGCCTGACCCGTTCTGCGCTATAATAAGACAACTGCAACGGATCCGCTTCGCCTTCCTACCTGTCGGCCTCGCTGATTGTTTCTGTTAGTTAACTTCTTCAATGTTTACTTTTCCCGACTTAGTCACCTCCCCTGCGCTTCTGAAGAACCTCGCCGCGGGGAAATTCTTGACGCCCACGCCGATTCAGGCCGAGGCGATCCCTCCGGCCCTCGAAGGCCGTGATCTTATTGCCACCGCCCAAACCGGCACCGGCAAAACATTCGCCTTCGCGCTTCCCATTCTGGAGCGCCTCGGCCCATCTCCCGCCCGCGGCCCTCAGGCTCTTATACTGAGCCCGACTCGCGAACTCGCCCTGCAGATTCATGAGTCTTTCGCGATGCTCGCCCAAGGAACCGACGTCCGTTCCGCCGTCGTTGTCGGAGGCATGAACGAAAACGCTCAACTCCGCGCCCTGCGCCAGGGTGCGCAAGTCATCATCGCCACGCCCGGCCGCCTCTGCGATTTCCTCGACCGCAAACTCGTCGCCCTCGCCGCCATCCGCATCGCCGTTCTCGACGAAGCCGACCGCATGCTCGATATGGGCTTTCTCCCGGCCGTCGAAAGCATCCTCCGCCGCACCGCCCCCGGACGCCAGACCCTGTTCTTCTCCGCAACCCTGGAAAACTCCGTCAAGCGTCTCGTCGACAAACACCTGAACGGCCCGGTTCGCATCAGCATCGGGGCCATCAACAAACCCGCCGAGAAAATCGACACCCACGTCTACGAAGTCGAGCAGGACATCAAGCTTTCCCTGCTCCACCACCTCCTCGATAGCGGCGAAGGATCGTTCCTCGTCTTCGCCCGCACCAAGCGCGGCGCGGACCGTCTTTCCAAGCGCCTCGCAGCCGGAGGCGTAAAGGCAACCGCCATTCACGGCGACCGCACCCAGAACCAGCGCAATACCGCCCTCCGCGGCTTCCAG
>DAIDIH010000094.1 GCA_027459465.1 Bryobacterales bacterium
TCGCCTCAATTTAATTCCTCCATCGCGTGCCGGTGCCCCGGCCAGTTGAACCGCCGCCCCAATATCATCTTGATCAGCAGATGATCCGTGCTCCGCGTCGCCCCCACCCCGATCCCGAAATTGAACTCCCAGTTCGGACTGAAATTCAAATCGATGCACGGCACAATCTGCTGCTGCTGCTCATACAGCGGATCGAACCCGATAATCGGCCCCAGCGACCCGTAGTACTCAAACCCCGCGTTCACCACCTTCGTAATGTCGTACCCCACCTTGAAGTTCGGCGAAAACACCAGACCCTGCGGCACGCTGTAGCCGTGGAACGACCGGTCCAGCGTCGGGTTGAACGACAAATACCATTTCCCGACTTGCTTATCGATAATCGGCCGGATCTCCAGCGTCCACGTGTCCACCGAATACGCCGCCCGCTGGTAGCCGAACTCCGCCGAAACGCTCACCCCCACCGGCCAGTGCCAGGACTCCGGCACCCGCACCCGCGGCCGGATGTGGTCCCCCACCCAGTTCCACCCGTACGCCTGGTCCGCGCTCGTGAAAATGTAGAATCCCGTCTCAAACCAGTCGTTCCAGCCATGCGTGATCTCCACCGTCTCATGCAGCGCATGCTCGGTCGGCAGCATCCCGTCGATGGTCGTCTTGCTCCCCTGGATCGTGAAATTGCTGTGCAACTCCACCATCGTGTCGCCCGGCGCCACGGTGTCGGAACCATAAACCTGAATCTCGTAATTGTCCTGCGCCGCCACCGTCGCGGCCGTCAAAGCCAGCAATGTCATTAGGATGTATAAACGCATGAGAAGGCAAAGAGGAGAAGATGTTCGCCGAACGTCCAAGGTAACCCATCCCCGCAACTTTGCCGAAGCCCCTCCTGCCGCTAACCCGCGCAAAACCGGGCCGCGAGCGCCAGGGATCGGCCCTCCCGCTCCCCCGCACCCTTCGACAACTGCTCCAATCCCACGCCGCGCACGTGCTTCGATCGCGCCCTCGGCCGTCCCACCAATTCCCTCGCTTCCCGCATAATGTGAACAGGGTTGCCATCGCTGACGATGGTGCTAGAATTATGAAGCGGTTTTGCAACCGTTGCGAAAGGGATGCGTCCAATACTGTGACGGAATCTCTGTGCCGATTACAGCAAGACCAGAAGCCGAGCAGCGCCCAATGACCACGCAAGAGCCGCCCCGGATCGATAACACTGCGGACGATCCCGATGTTTTAGTTCAGCGCCTCCTTGCGGCCACCGAAACGGTGCCGTGGTACCGGTCGCTGTATCAGGGCATTCACGACATCATCCGTCCGCCCAAGCTCCCACCGCTCGAAATCACCTCCAAGCCAGTCCCCGTCAAGGACATCTGGGGCTTCTACGGCGGCCAGGAAAAACGCGCCGGCCTGATGTCCATGGCCATCCACGTCAGCGTCATCCTCCTGCTCGCCTTCATCGGCACCAATAAAAAAGTTCAGGACGCCGTAAAGCAGGAAATCACCCTCATCGCCCCCGACATCGCCCCCTACAAACCCACCCCCACCAAGAAAGATCTGATGGGCGGCGGCGGCGGCGGTGGCGATCGTTCTCCCACCCCTCCCAGCAAAGGCAAGCTCCCCAGGTTTTCCCCCAAGCAGTTCGTCCCCCCCATGGCCGTCGTCCATAACGACCATCCGAAACTCGTCATGGAGCCGACACTGAACATCCAGCCCGATGCCCCCGTTCCGAAAGTCAACATGAGCGTCCTCGGCGACCCGCTAGCCAAGTCCAACCTGCCCTCCAACGGCCCCGGCTCCGGCGCGGGCATCGGCACGGGCCGCGGCGGCGGCGTCGGCCCCGGCTCCGGCAACGGCTACGGCCCAGGCTCCGGCGGCAACTTCGGTGGCGGCGCTTACCGCATCGGCGGCGGCGTCTCCTCGCCCATCCCGATCTTTAAGCCCGATCCCGACTACTCCGAAGAGGCCCGCAAAGCCAAATTCCAGGGCACCGTCGTCCTCGCCCTCGTCGTCGACGAACACGGCCTCCCGCGCGACGTCAAAGTCATCCGCCCCCTCGGCCTCGGCCTCGACCAGAAAGCCATCGAGGCGGTCCAGCGCTGGCGCTTCCGCCCCGGCATGAAGGACGGCAAACCCGTCCCCGTCTACGCCACCATCGAAGTCAACTTCCGGTTGCTCTAAACGCGAGCCGCACGCGGCAGGAAAACCGCCGCGCGGTTCGTGTCATTCTTCCGCGAAGCCTTAAATGTTCCCGTCCCTAACTGCCCGTATGTGCATCGCCCCTCGATCGATCCGTCCTGCTTGAGTTGCCCCGAGTACGTCACCTTCATCTCGCCCATCCCCTCGGCATTCGACGTGAACGACCACGAAATTTTCGTGCCCTCCACCGTCCCCGTCACCTTCGCGTGGCCCAGCATCCCCGTGTACTCGCCCGTCAGCTTGTTCCCGTCCTGGTGAAACACAAACGAAGCCACGCCCCCGCCGGCATCCAACTCCACCTCGGCGTCCCACGCCCCGCTGAAATCCACCGCCAGCGCCGCCCCCGCGCTCAGCATCGCCAGCAGCAGTACCCTTCTCGTCATGCTCCGAGTATAGCCGCCCACCGTCGCCAACCCAATCAGGCCCGTACCGCGGCGGCGCGAAACATCGTCGTCCCGGCCTGAATTGACCGCCCCTGACGCCTGCCCCGCCCATGAAATGATCTGGATGAAGTTTCTGCCGGACGGCATCGCCGGAGGCCCCTCGGTTCTGGAGCGCTCCCCCAGGAAAGCCCGCGCCGCCTCGGCGCTGAACCATCCCAAGCTCTGCGCGCCTCATCGCGCGCCTGCGCGTCATCGTCCCCTACAAGGACTTTCTTGCGCTGTGGAAGGACATGAACGCTCATCCTCCAATTTACCGGCAGGCGAAGGCCGGGTACCGCAGGTTGCAGTAGCCGGCCCGCCACGCCGTTCAGGGCCTATTCCGAATCCGCGCCGCCCGCGCCGCCGCCGTTGGAGCCCATCCTCATTAGCGTGCCGTAGCAGCCTTCGAAGTTTCAGTGACGATGGCAATCCGCGCGTAGCTGGTCACCCGGCGCCCATTGCTCGTCACCATAACCTGTGGCGAAGGCGTCCCTGGCCTTACCGTAGCCGTCGGATCCACGACGGCGGTTCGCACCTCGTTCCCATCGTCCACTACGACAATCCGCAGAGTAAGGGGCGGGGAACCGGCACTGTTTAGCGTCATCGTGCCCGTACAGTCCGGGTTGATTGTGTACGTCCCGGTGCCTTTGCGGTCCGGCGCCGGGAAACCGGTGATCGATCCGTGGATATTGTCCGTCTGTGTCAGGTTGCCGTTCCCGTCGAAGTGAGTCATCGCGACTCCGACGATCGTCTCCACCGGAGCGCCGGGCACGGGAGCCGATGGCCTTGTCCCGATCACCGTGAATCCGTAATCTCCCTCGAGCGTGGCGTTGCTGCAAACCGCCTCAAACGGGCTATCCTGCGCCCAAACCGCCGGCGCAAAAAACAGTAGCATCGTGATTCCGATTTTCATCACCTTCCTCCTGAGCAAGATCATGCCGGTTTTTCCGCCTCTGGCCCATGGAGCCGGACCACAGAAATTCTGAAGATTTTCTGTACGCCTATGTCATTGATCCTGAAAAATGTTTTCGCGTTGTCTCCATAGTAAAATTGGCCTATCTTGATCTTGAAGTTCGGCCACTACGAACTCGATCCCCCGGCCTACGAGCTGCGGCGGCGTGGCAGACCGGTTCGGCTCGAACGCCTGCCCATGGAGTTGCTCCTGCTCCTGGTGGAGCGGCGCGGCACTCTCGTGACGCGGGAAGAGATCGCGGCCAGGCTCTGGGGCGCCAATGTTTTCCACGACGTGGAGAACGGGGTGCACACCGCGGTTCGAAAGGTTCGCCGCGCCCTCCACGCCTCCCGCGACGACGGGCCGGCGTTCATACAGACCGTCGCGGGCAAGGGATATCGTTTCGTGGCGCCGCTCACCATGTCCAGCGGCGCAGCGGACGCCGTCTGCCCGGACATTTCCTTGGCCGTCCTGCCGTTTGAAAACCTCACCGGTCAACCGGACCAGGACTACCTCGGTGACGGCCTCACCGAGGAGACGATTGCCGCCATGGGGAACCTCGCGGCGGACCGTTTGAAGGTGATCGCGCGGACCTCGGTGATGCGCTACAAAGGCACAACCAAATCGGCCCGGGAGATCGGCCGGGAACTCGGGGCGGATTATCTTCTCGAAAGCACGGTCCGCCGCGACGAACAGAGGATCCGCGTCAGAGCGACTTTGGTCCGCGCACACGATCAGGTGCAACTGTGGAGCGGGAAGTTCGATCGCGATCGGCGGTCTGTTCTGAAACTGCAAGAGGACCTCGCGCGGACGATCGCAATCCACGTCCACGCAGGGGTCGTTCCTGAAACGGCCGCCGCTCACTCACGTCGCGCCACCACCGATCCCGACGCCTACGATCTCTATCTGCGCGGAAGATATTACTGGAATCAGGTTCGTTCGACGTCTCTTTGGCGCGCCATGGAGTGTTTCGAATCCACGATTTCGCAAGATCCTTCCTTTGCGCTCGCCTGGTCTGGCCTGGCAGATACCTGCTCGATCCTTCCTGTGACGAGCGACGGCGATCCGGCTGCGCTATGGCCCAAGGCGAGGCATGCCGCCGATGAAGCGCTCCGGCTGCAAAGCGGCGCCGCCGAATCCTGGACCTCTTCGGGCGCGGTCAGCTTCTGGTTGGACTGGGATTGGTCTCGCGCCGAGCGGGATTTGCGGCGCGCCGTGCAGTTGAATCCAAGCTATGTTCCCGGACAGCGCTTCCTGGCGCATGTGCTTTCCAACCTGGGGCGCCACCCCGAAGCTCTTGCGGTGATGGAGAATGCGCGCAGGCTCGATCCTCTCTCGCCGGCGCTGTGCGCCGTCTCAGGACAGTTGTACTTCCAGGCCGGACAGTTCCAACACGCCCAGGATCAGGCACGCCACGCTCTGGCGCTTCACTCCGACCTTTGGCTGGGCCATCTCATCCTCGGGAAAGTCTACGAGAGAACGAAACAGGCCGAGGCGGCTCTCAAAGAGTTCGACACCGCTTTTCAACTTTCCGAGGGCAATACGGAGGCACTGTCGTTGAAGGGCTACACTCTCGCCGCCATGGGACGGCGCACCGAAGCCGGGCAGGTGCTGCATACGTTGCTCGAAACCGCCCGCACCCGGTTCGTCCCTCCCTACAATGTGGCGTTGCTCTTCGCCGGCCTCAACGATGCGGACCATGCCTACCAATGGTTGGAAAAGGCGCGTCTGAACCGCGATGTCCACATGGTGTTCCTGACGGTCGAGCCCAAATGGGATCCGTTTCGTAACCAGCCCCGGTTCCTCTCCCTGCTGAAGGATTGCGCTTTCCCCGTACTCGACGGCCGCCAACCTGCACGTGGGCCCGCGCCACGAGCCGCGCGCGCACCATCCCATCAGAGTTGAGATGTCAAGCTGCCGGCGCCGCAGCCAACACCCGGCACTGCAGCCAGGACTTGGATCACCCGTTGCCCGGCCCGGTGCCGCACCCTCTCACCGGCTTACCCGCAGCACCCATGCCGGCTGACGGAGCAGTTCATCGGGAAGACGCGGAAGTTGAATCGCGACTCCCCGCGCGGCGGCATGGAACTGCAACGGCGCCGGCGATCCCAGCAGTGTGACCGACTTGACCCCCGTCAGATCCTTCAAAAGAATCGGCGTCCCTGGCCACCGGGGCAGGATCGCGTAAACATCATTGCCCTTGCTGGTAAAAAACGCTTCGATCGCGGCCTTTCCCGGCTCGGGCTTCGCCGCCAGCTTCGACACATCGTACGTTGACTCGAATTCGCTGTTGTACTTCACCGTAGGAACTTCGCCCGCGCTCCACTGCCGCGAAGCCTTCCACGGCCTCGTGCCGTAGATCGCGTCGCCATTCACCTTCAGCCATCCGCCGATCTCGTGCAGCCGGTCCTGCATGATCACCGGAATGGTGCCGTCGGCAGCGGGCCCGATGTCGAGCAGCAGATTGCCGCCCCGGCTGACGATGTCCACCAGCATCAGCACCAGTTCCCGCCCCGTGTGGTAGTCCTCCAGGCGCTCGGCCCGGTTGTACCCATAGCTGACGCCCATGCCGCGGCTCTCTTCCCACACATGCTCCATGCCGCTCATCCCCGCGGTGTATTCCGTGGTCCAGTAACCCCCGTGTTTGTGCCGCGTGTCCTTGCCCCAGCGGTCGTTGATCACCACCTCGTCCTTCACCGGCGAATCGTTGAATAGCCACGCCAGCAGTTCCGGACTGTGCCACTCGGCCGAAGACAGGTCCCACTCGCCGTCGCTGAAAATGATCGCCGGCTTGTACCGCGTCACCACGTCCTTGAACTGCGGGAACATGTGCTCGCGGACATACCGCGGCTTGTCTTTCAGCCACAGCGGGTTGTACCACTCATACAGCGAATAGTAGATGCCCGCCCGCAGACCCTTGCGCCGCACCGCGTCGGTCAGAGCGCCGAGCAGATCCCGCTTCGGGCCGATCTCGGCCGCGTTCCACGGCCGGCCCCACGTCGCCGACGCCTCCTTGCTCGGCCACATCGCAAACCCCTCATGATGCTTCGAAGTCGGCACGATATACTTGGCGCCCGCCTCCGCCAGAATGCTCGCCCACTGATCCGGATCGAATAACTGGGCGCGAAACTGCTCCGCGAAATTCTGATAGGCGTAGTCCGCGCCGTACATCTTCTGGTGATAAGCCCACGTCCCGGTTTCAACGGCATTGGCCTTGGGATTGTCCCATCCCTCGGTCATCTGATGCCAGTACCACTCCGAGTACGCCAGCTTGCCCGGAATCACCGGAGCATAAGCCGGCACCGAGTACACGCCCCAATGAATGAAGATGCCGAACTTGGCGTCCGCAAACCAGCCCGGCGTCGGCCGCTTATCGATGGAGTCCCACGTGGGTTGATAGGTCTGGGCGCTGAGCGGAGCCAGGACGAGAAGAAAGAGTAAGAGGCGGTTCATTCCGGATTTCCTGTTGGGCGAAGGGAAATCATCTCACAAAGTGCGGGACGATCGTTCCACCACCTCAGCCCCCCACATCCCCCTCCGCAAACGCTTCCCGCGCCAGTTCCGTCGCATAAGTCCGCACATCCTCCGGCCACCCACCCGTCTCCCGCGCGAAGTCCCCCTTCCGCCCCGCAAACAACGCCCGCATCGCCTCCTCGAACCCCGGCTCATTCCCCGCCATCGCCGTCGCAAACCGATGCGCCGCCTCCCGCGCCCGCCGCACCCGGTCCTTGCCCGCGTTCTCCTTCCGCGCCCCCTCCACCAGCCGCCGCAACGCCGCCGAAGCCCCGCCCGGCTGCTCGTTCAACCACTCCCAATGCCGCGGCAGCAGCGTCACCTCCCGCGCCACCACCCCCAACTTCGGCCGCCCCACGCCTCTCGCCGCCTCCCGAGGCACGGCCAGCGCCCCGCTCCCATCGAAGTCCACCTGCTCCCCCGTCCCGTCCCGAAACACCAGCAGCGAGCCATGCTTCTTCCGCCCCAGCACCTTCTTCACCGCCGCCGACACCACCCCCGCATCGCCGGCCGCAATCCGCTTCCGCCCCTCAAACGCCGTAAATTGAACAGAAAGGTTCGTTTCCATAATATCCGGGTAAAACTAATTCTACCCGGATATTATGAGAACCGTCAACCCCTACTTCGTCGCGTGTACCTTCGGCCGGTTCGTGAAACTCGTGCTCGCATCCACCGGTATCGCGTAAACCGGGATCCCGCCCACACTCCCCGACGCCGCATAACCCGCCCCGGAGATCGTGTTGTCGATGATCTTGTCGTTGTTCCCAACGTCCGATACCCCCGCCTGGTAGCCTCCGCCGGTGGTCGGGTATCCGCACGACAATTCGTTCCCGCTGATGTTGGTCAAGGCGTCGTTCGTAATCGTATTGTTAATCACCTTGATGTTCGTCGCCGTCGGCGGCGGGCCGCTCAGATCCCAATTCGACAGGTACACCCCGACATCGTTGTTGACCACCGTATTCCCCACGATCTGCGTCCCCGTCGTATACACGTCCGGAGGACCGTAGAGCGGCCCGCCCACCGCGATGATCCCGCCCGACGACGCGCAGTTTGTTCCCGTATAAGCATTACCCGTCACCGTATTCCGCATGATCTGGGCCGTCGCGCCCCATCCGGCCTGAATCCCGTTCTGAGCGATATAGTCAACTCGCCCCTGCCCCGTAACAATGTTATTCTCGACATCCGCCGTCGCTCCCGGGCCGTTCGCAACAATCCCGCCCTTCTGATAATTCCAGATCGAATTCCCGGCGATCCGCCCCGAAGCGCTGCCCCCTCCGAAAGCAGCGTAGTAAATCCCCACCCCGTGTTGGTCGCCGTTCAACGGACTCTCGCCGATGTCGTGAATCGAACTTTGCAGCACGTTCACCGTCACCGCCGCGCTGCTGCCGTCCGCCACAACCCCAAAGTAATTCGCACCATGAATGTTGGCCCCGGACACGGTTCCTCGGCCAACGTTGTAGTACACGCCGATGTTACACCCCGTGGCGTCCACCTCCCCGGACACCGTTCCCACCGGATTGATCAGCGCCGCGGTCAGGTTTATGCCGTCGCGGACGAACCCTGTCTGTGTGCACGTAGCCCCTGCTACAGCCGAAAAACAAACAAGGATCGTCGTAAGATAAATCCCTCTCATAAATATCTCCTTTGACGAACTAAGTTGTAACCCGCCTCTGCGCCCGCGCCCCATTGTCTGCCGGCGCATCGCCGGGTAAGCCGATTATACTCCGGTTAGTGAAAAGCAGCCCACTATTTTTGACATCCACGACTCGCATAGTACAAAGCCACTAACTTACCTTAGGCCCGGCGAAAGATACTGCCGTCCCACGGCCTAAGTAAGTATCCGCACCCGTTCTCACAACCGGCGCCGCGCCGCATCTCCCGCTGTCGGGAATCGCCTGGGAACCATCGGAAAGCAGCCGGCCGCTTACAGTATCATTGAGGCCGGTATCATGGGACTGACACAAGTGAGGTCTCGATGCTACGCACCTGGAAACAAAGTCCGATTGATCTTCTCGTGGTTCTGCCCATCATCGCCAGTGCGAGTCCGGCCAACGTTACGTTCTCTTCGCCCGAACCCAGGATCGACCGCTACGGCTTTGTCGAAATCACGGCTTCGGTCCAGGCGCCCGATGCCGCCAATCCGTTTGAAGATGCCTCCTTCACCGGCGTCTTCGAAACCACCGCCGGCGCCCACCGCCGCCAGGTCGAAGGCTTCTGTGACTCCGCCAATGGCAGCACGTTTCGCATCCGCTTTCTCGCCGCCGAAAACGCCGGGTACAAATACACCGTCACATACAGGCAGGGCAACTTCGAGCGCACCTCGCAAGGTACCTTCCGGGCCGTCGAAGCGCATAAGCGTGGAATCCTTCGTGTCGACCCGGATTATCCGTGGCACTTCATCTGGGAGGGGACGGGCGAGCACTACTTCTTCAACGGAACCACCGCGTATTGGCTCGTGGGCTGGCGCGACGATCGTGTCATCCAATACAGCCTCGACCGCTTGCATCGCCTCAAGGTCAACCGTCTGCGCGTCACCATCGCCGGCCGCTGCGCCTCCTCCTTGTATGGCGAACCGGTCATGCTTGGCAACAACTGGACCTGCCTCACCGCGGCCTGGACCTCGCCTCACCCCAACGACCCCTGGCATCCGGATTTCGACTACGCCCGCTTCAACGTGCCCTACTGGCAGAAATTCGAACGCATGCTGCGCTCGGCGCGCGATCGCGACACCATCATTTCTCTCGTCCTCGATATGAATGACAGCCGCGTCCACCCCGCGGCCGGGAGCGAAGACGAACAACGCTTTATCCGCTACGCGATAGACCGTTTCGCCGCATTCGCGAACATCACCTGGGACCTGGGAGACGATCTCGATAGTTACCGCGATGAAAACTGGACCCACAAAACCGGCACGATGATTTACAACCTCGACCCCTACAAGCATCTTGCCACCAGTCATCCCGCCGCCAGCAACGCTCATCAGGATCGCGCCTCTTCCTGGTTCGGATTCACTTCCTATCAGGACTGGTCGCGCAATCAGCACGCTCTCATGCTGGAATCACGCAAACTGCAGGAGAAGACCGGGCGCATCATTCCTCAGACCAACGAGGAATACGGCTATGAGGATCACTACCCGCATTGGGCCGCCCCAGGCTCCGATTCCGCGGACGTCTTGCGCCGCACGGCCTGGGATATCGTCATGGCCGGTGCCTACCAGACGGCCGGTGAATCCGCCCGCCGCGGAACGAATATCTGGCCCGATATGGGCGGCGGATGGGTGAACGGCCGCGGCGACGACACCCAGACCATGTTTCTCGGCTACGAACACATGGTCGATTTCTTCACCAGCTTCGAATGGTGGAAGACGCTTCCTCACGATGAGCTTGTCAACGCAGGAAACTACTGCTTGGCGGACCCCGGAAAAACGTATGCGGTCTATCTTCCGCACGGCGGTTCGGTGACGATTCGGCTCGAACCCGGCCGCTACAGCGCCGCCTGGTTCAGCGCCATGACAGGGCAAACGATCGCTCTTCCCCCAGTTTCAGGTCCGGAATGGAAATCGCCGGAAGCCCCGGATCACAACGATTGGGCCCTGTTACTTCGCGCGGATTAGGCGCAAACACACCCACCCCTCACGCCCCCACCAGATACCGCTCCAGGCTCTTCCGCAAACTCCGCGGCGCCTCCGCCTCCACTTCCACAAACTCACCCTCCATCCGCTTCGACACAATCCGCGCCCGCTCATGCACCTGATTGAGCGCCGCCCCATCGCCCACCGGAATCCGGAAATGCGCCGGCGCCACCGGATCGAGCGTCATCGCCCGGTCCATCGTCGCAATCAGCTCCTCCACCCCCTCGCCCGTCCGCGCCGAAACCCGGCATACCGCCGGACCCGCATACGGCTCCAGCCCAGCCTCCCCCTCCGGCGCCAGGTCCCACTTGTTCAGCACCAGCAGGCGCGGCGTCGCTCCCGCCCCGATCTCGCCGATCACCTGGTTCACGTGCGCGATGTTCCGCCCCGCATTCGGCGACGAAGCGTCCACCACGTGCAGCAGCAGCGACGCTTCCACCGTCTCCTCCAGCGTCGCCCGGAAAGCCTTTACGAGCGTCGTCGGTAAGTTGCGAATGAAGCCCACCGTGTCGCTCAGCAGCACCTTCCGCTTCGATGGCAGCGCGATCTGCCGCACGGTCGTATCGAGCGTCGCAAACAGCCGCGCATCCGCCGTAACGCCCGCCCCGGTCAGCCGGTTGAACAGCGTCGATTTTCCCGCGTTCGTGTATCCCACCAGCGCCGCCGTTTCGAGTGGCACCGCCTGCCTCTGCCGCCGCTGCGTCGTCCGCCCCGCGCGCACGCTCTCGAGGTCGTCTTCGAGCTTCTTCACACGCCGCGCAATCTTCCGCCGGTCCGTCTCGAGCTGCGTCTCGCCCGGCCCGCGCGTCCCGATCCCGCCCCCCAGCCGCGACATCTCCGTCCCGCGCCCCGCCAGCCGCGGCAGCAGATAATTCAACTGCGCCAGTTCCACCTGCAACTGGCCCTCGCGCGTCCGCGCCCGCCGCGCAAATATATCCAGGATCAACTGCGTCCGGTCCACCACCCGCACCCCGAGCGCCTTCTCCAGGTTCCGCAACTGCGTCGGTGTCAACTCGGAATCGAAAACAATCAGGCCGGCATCGTGGAACCGCGCCAGGTCCCGCAGTTCCTCCACCTTCCCCGCGCCGATCAGCGTCGCCGCGTCCGGTGTCTGCCGCGCCTGCAGCACCGTCTCCTCCACCACGGCACCCGCGCTCTCGGCCAGCGCGCGCAACTCTTTGAGCGACTCTTCCGCCGTGAATGCTCCTTCACCGGCCGCAGGCGCCTGCGGCTTCCGCCGCAACTCCACGCCCGCCAGAATCGCCCTCTCCGGGCTCTCCATTCGTGCCTATTCTGCCTGAGTTTCCGGTGCGCCCGGCGCCGCCGCCGTCCCCACGCCTGCCGGCGCCGGAGCGCCCGTGTGGAACGGCCGCGACACCACTACCGTCGAAATCGCGTGCTTGAAAATCAACTGCTCCTGGTTGTTGCTTTCCAGCACCACCGAATATTTATCGAAACTCTTGATGCGCCCGGAAAGCTTCACTCCGCTCATCAGATAAATCGTTAGGAAAATCTTATCCTTGCGGGCGTTGTTTAGAAATGCTTCTTGTATGTTTTGCGCCAGCTTTTCCATG
>DAIDIH010000095.1 GCA_027459465.1 Bryobacterales bacterium
GGCCACATCCCCGTCTTTCGCGGCAATCCCCGCCAGGCCCTCCGCACCATGACCCTCGCCGCCGAAACCATCCAGCAGCGCAGCGTCAGCCTCCTCATCTTCCCCGAAGGCGGCCGCTCCCGCGACGGCACGCTCCGCCCCTTCACCGACGGCGCCGCCTACATCGCCATCAAGGCACACGTCCCCCTCATCCCCATCGCCTTAATCGGCACTCGCGACGTCCTCCCCATGGGCTCCTTCCAGCCCTCCCCCGGCCACGTCCGCATCCGCATCGGCACGCCCATCCCCACCGCCTTCCTCACCCTCCACGACCGCGCCCGCCTCACCGCCCAGGCCCGCGCCGCGATCGTCGCCATGCTGGAATCTCAGCCCGCTGCTTCCGCCGCACTACAATAGCCGCATGTCCGCCCCACCCAACCGCGTCTTCGAACTCCGCACCTACACCACCCATGAAGGCAAACTCGAAGCCCTCCTCGCCCGCTTCCGCGACCACACCCTCGCCCTCTTCGCCCGCCACCACATCACCAGCCTGGCCTACTTCACCCCGCAGGATCCCCCTCTCGCCGGCCGCACGCTCATCTACTTACTCGCCCACTCGAGCCGCCAAGCCGCCGAACAAAACTGGAACGCCTTCCGCGCCGACCCGGACTGGCAAAAAGCCCGCACCGCCTCCGAAGCCCAAGGCCCCGTCGTCGGCCGCGTCGAGAGCGTCTTCCTCGACCCCGCCGATTTCTCCCCGCTCAAATAGCCGTCACTCGATATCGCCGCCGCCCTCTTCCGTCACCACCGCGGCCCCATCCGCCCGAATCCCGTTCTTCTCAAACTCCGGCTTCAACTCCGCCCACTTCTTCATCACGCCGTCGAAATCTCCGGTGATTTTCTTCAGCGCCGCCTCATCCACCGCCCGCGGCGCCACATCCGCGCTGTCCACCGTCCCGTACAGCATCCCCACTTCCCCGTTCACTCCCGCAAGCGTCGGCTCGCCTCCGCCCGCCGCCCCGAACCGCCGTCCCCCCGCACCCAGCACCGCCTGCGCCCTCTTCGCCAGATCGGCCAAGCCCGCTTTCCCTTTCGCCTGCGCCATTGCTGACCGCGCCTCGGCAACCGCCCGCGAACTCGCCGTCATCATCTCCGCCAGCTTCACTTCCATCTCCGTCTGCCGCCGCAGGTCTTCTTCTTTCACCTTCACCCGCGGATCCATCTTCACTTCGAGCGGCGCCGTATACACCTGCCCGTTCGCCGTCAACCGCACCGTGTACTTCCCCGGAGCCGCCCGCGGCCCCAACGGCTCCGCCGGCGTCCGCCCCGGCGCCGCCGAGATCGGATACTCCCGCCGCAGCGCCACCGGCGTGTCATAGTGCAGATCCCAAACCCACCGGTGCAACCCCGCGCCCGCCCCCGGCGCCTCCGGCATCTTCACCCACCACACCGGAATCGCAATCTTCTTCGCCAACTCCGCCCGGTCCGGCCCGGCCGCATCCGCACTCGACGCCGTCCGCACCACCTTCCCCGAGCCATCCAAAATCTCAATCTTCGCCGCGCCCGCCGCGCCCAGGTAATAATCGATCGGAACTCCATCCGGCGGATTCTCTCCCAGCGCCTCATCCGGCGGAATCGGCGTGTCCGTGTTCGTGTCCCGCCGCACCCTTACCGCCTCCACCGGCTTCAGCAGTCTCGCCGCCTCGCTCTCGTTGGGCTCCATCTGCCGCAGCGGACTGATGTCGTCCAGAATCCAGAACGACCGCCCATGCGTCGCCGCAATCAGATCGCTGCCCCGAATCCACAAGTCCCGCACCGACGTCCGCGGCAAATTCATCTGCAGGCTCCGCCAGTGCGCCCCATCGTCGAACGACACCCACACCGCGTTCTCCGTCCCCGCGAACAACAAACCCTTCCGCTCCGGATCCTCCCGCACCGCATTCACCGGCGCATCCGCCGGTAGCCCGTCCGTAATCAAATCCCAGCTCTTCCCGCCGTCGTGCGTCCGGTAAATGTAAGGCTTCAAATCGTCCACCCGGAACCGGCTCACCGACGCATACGCCGTCTTCTCATCGAAGTGCGACGCCACAATCTGCGTCACCTTGCTCCACGCTTGCAGCCCCTTCGGCGTCACATCGTTCCAATGCCCACCGCCGTCCCGCGTCAGCCAAATCAAGCCATCGTCGGTCCCCGCCCACAGCGTCCGCTCATCCTTATACGACGGCCCCAGCGCATACACCACGCCCTTCCGGTCGCCCGCGTGCGGATCCTTCGCCGCCATCTTCCCCAAGCTCTCCGGCACTCCCGGATTGGGCCGGCTCAAATCCGGACTGATCACATCCCACGTCTTTGCTCCGTCCGTCGACTGGAACACCACGTTCGCCGCGTAGAACAGCGTGTGCGGATTCACCGGCGAGAAAATGATCGGTTGCGTCCGGTCCGCCCGGTATTTCGGATCGTTCATCGCCGCCGGCGCAACCATCTCCACCTGCCCCGTCGTCGCGTGGAACTTCGACACCTGCCCGCGCCCCGCCCCGTAAATAATCGCCGGATCCAGCGGATCCGGCGCCACGTACCCATACTCGATCACGCCCACCGGATGCCACTCGCGAAACGTCACCACCCCGTCGTTGCCCCGGCTCGACACGCACACCGACCCGCTCTCCTGCTGCCCGCCGCATACCTTGTACGGAAACTCGTTCGTCGCAATCGCGTGATAAAGCTGCGCCGTCGGCTGGTTGTACCACGAACTCCACGTCCGCCCGCGGTTCACGCTCACCAGCGCCCCCTGGTCGCCAACGAGCAAAATAATCTCCGGGTGCTGCGGATTGATCCAGATGTTCTGATAATCGTCCCCGCCCGGCGCGCCGCGCACCGCCGACCACGTCGCCCCTCCGTCCTCGCTCCGCCACGTCACGATGCTCGCGCTATAAACCACGTCCTCGTTCTTCGGGTCCACGCGAGGCACCGGCAAATCGCCGCCGCCGATCCTTTCCGCCGGCCGCGCGTCTTTCGTCACCTGCCGCCACGTCGCCCCCGCATCGTCGCTGCGATAGAGCCCCACGTTCCGCTCATGCGCCACCGCCGCATACATGCGCTTCGAATCGCTCGGCGCGATCGCGAAATTAATCTGCTCCACGCCCTGCGGCAGCCCCTGCTCGAGCCGGCGCCAGTTCTTCCCCCCATCGGTCGAACGGAACAACCCTCCATGCGTCCCGCTGTACTCGTTGCCGAACTCCCACGGCCCCTGCCTCACCTCCCACAGCGCCGCATAGACAATATCCGGATTCGCCGGGTCGAACTGCACATCGCTTCCGCCCGTGTTCTCGTTTACGTACAGCGTCTTCGTCCACGTTGCGCCGCCGTCTTCGCTCAAGAAAATCCCTCGCTCCTCGTTCGGCCCGTACGGATGCCCCAGCACCGCCGCAAACACGCGCTTCGGATTCCGCGGATCCACCGCGATCGCCGGAATCTGCTGCCCATCCCGCAGCCCCAGGTGAGTCCACGTCAGGCCGGCGTCATCGGACCGGTAAATCCCATCGCCCACCGACAAATCCGGCCGCGCCAACCCCTCCCCGCTCGCGACATAGATAACGTTGGAATCCGAAGGCGCCACCGCAATCGCCCCGATCGACTGCGTCGGCTGCTTGTCGAAGATCGGCGTCCACGTCCGCCCGTAGTCGTCGCTCCGCCACACGCCGCCGTTCACCTGCCCCATGTAGAACAGGTTCGGCTTCTCCGCCACCCCCGCCGCCGCCCGCGTCCGCCCCCCGCGAAACGGCCCCACGCACCGCCACCGCAAAGCCCCTCCAAAATCCACCTCCGCCGCCCGCGCCGTGAATGCAACCGCCGCCACCGCCAGACCCACCGCCCACACGCGATTTCGCATGCTCACCAGTGTAGTCCGGGCCTGCCCGCGGCGACACCGCAGCGCCACCCGCCACTGGCTCGCGGCGCTACTCTCAAAGAGAGGAAAAAACAAAAGTGCGCACATTTGTTCTTGGCGCTGGGGCTTCGCTTCACGCGGGCTACCCGCTCACCTGGGACCTCGGTTCGAAACTCGCCCACTGGTTTGGACAACACGGTACACCCGAACTTCGCGCCTGGTTTGACCCGGCAGATCTTACCCGGAGAGTCGGATCTCTCAACGATTTCGAAGAGGTTATCTCCACCCTCCAACAGGACCGCGGGCCAGGTACGCCCGAGGTACTCGACGGCATCCGCTGGGCCCTCTCCAGTTACTTCGACTGGATTAGCCAAAACAATGCCGCTCCACTCTACGATCATCTTGCCGGCCTTGCAACCACCTCGGACGCATTCATCACTTTCAATTACGACACCGCGCTCGAAACCGCACTCCACCGGGCCGGGAAATGGACCATCCGCGACGGCTATGCCTTCGACACGGGCCTTGCGCAGGTACCGCCCTCTCCACTTAGAGTCCTCAAGCTTCACGGAAGCGCTAGTTGGATGGACAGCATCGCCGGCGGGCTTATGGCTGGCGACTGCGCGGCCGTCCGCCCTGACGAAGTCCTTGGCAAGCGTCCGGTCATTCCGCCCGAGTTCTTTCGCCGTCTTGGCTATCCAAACCAGATCACCGATCCCGACTTTCGAGGCGGCGGAATGTCGAAGTCCGGAAGCATGATCCTGCCCTCCCGTTCGAAAACCTTCCAGTCTCGGGAACTCTGGACTCACCTTTGGGCGCAGGCCGAACACACCCTCCGTACAACAGACGAGATCGTCATCATCGGCTACAGCCTCCCTGCCGCCGACAACAGGGCACGTCGGCTCCTCCTCGAAGACGCAAACAAGAACGCGCATCTCCGAATCTGCTCCGGCGAGGATAGCTTCCAAATCTCGGACCAATTCCGAGCTAGCGGCTTCCGGAACGTTGCCGCAACTCACCATCTCTTTGAAGATTGGCTGAACTCCGGACCCCGTCAGCCTGCTTGAACATGAGCCGCGAACAGCCTTAACGCCGCCTGAGGCACCGCTCGCTGTTGGGGCGCCGGCGTTCGCCGCCGGGCGAACGCTCCTACGCCGCGTCCGAAGACTCCGCCTCCACTGGAGGCAGGCCACCCCAGATCACCACGTCCGGACACAAATCGGCGCCGTTCGGCCATGCGAGCGCACCCGACTCTACCCGCACCTCCCGAAATCGCTCGGGATCGCGCCGTATCTCGGAAAACACCGCTCCCACCATCATCGGCCCGAGATCCCGCTCGATCACGCGCCCGTCGGTCAACGTAAGCTGTACGCGGTATCCCTCCAACGGCCTCGCTTCTCGAATGCGGACTAACTTCATAGCATCTCCTACTCGAGCGGTTCGATCGGTTGTAATGCCACGCCCATGCGTGCCCGCTCCCAATCCAGCCTCAAGTCCCGCCGGTGCAGCGCGGCCCACTCGAGAACCAGCGCCATCGCTCTCCGGGGCAACCCACCTCTCAGTGTGGCCAGAGTTTCGATCTCGATGAGCGCCTCGAAGTCCCCGTACTGCGCATGAAAATGGGCCGGTTCGTGATCGTTAAAGTACATTCGAACCGCAATCCCAAAGAATCGGGCCACCTCGGGCATTGATTCTTTATCTTACCTTCGTCCCATAGGTCCATCCTTACACGCGCCACGCGCACGCTCGAATCTGGCGCAAGGGTTTGTGCACGATCTAGTCATCGGCGACGGCAGGCCCGCCTGAGCAAACCTTAAGCACTCACAAAATTCATCTACCTGAATCTCCCCAAAATCAAACACTTCCCGCCCACCCCCAATCGTCCCCGCACACACCACCTGCTAAATCTAAAATCGAGGCTGGCCCCACGTCCGCCTCCAAGACTTGAGCCAGAAAGGAATCCCAATCATGTCATCGACCATCGAAGAAACCCCGCCCCCACCCGAGCCGAAATCAACCGCGCCAACACCCAGCATTCCACCGGCCCCCGGGCCCCCGAAGGCAGGGCCGTCTCCCGCGTGAACGCCGCGCCCCCACACGCTTCAACATGCTCACCAGTGCAGTCCTGCCCCAACAGAACCGCCCTGTCTCCGGGAAACGCCGTGCTGCCGGCCACGCGGGACTGGTCATAAACCCATCCGCATCCCCAGTCTCTCGCTCTTACCTTGCAATTCTTCCACGCCATGTCCGATTTGCAAGGTGAGCCCGCCCGAGTCTGCCCCAACCGCGCTCAACCGTCCCACACCGGACACGCACCCTCGAATAAGCTACTCCCCGCCCGAATTGGCTATTATTAAGCTACTCAAATGGCCAAGCTAGCCCTCACGCTGCAGCCTCGAACGCTCGCCCAAATCAGCTTGCCCCTCGGCACAACCTGGCTGCTCGCCTCCTGCATGGAAGCGAGGGGCAAGCAGGACCTCTGGATTCACCAAAAACCGGAAGCTCTCCGGATGCTCCGCGAACAGGCCATCGTCCAAAGCGTCGAATCTTCAAACCGCATCGAGGGCGTAACCGTGCCTGCGCCGCGCCTGCGTCCCGTCGTCATCGGTCGAGCCCGGCCCCGCGACCGCTCCGAGGAAGAACTCGCCGGCTACCGCAACGCCCTCTCCTGGATCTTCACCCGCAAGCGTCCCCTCCGCCCCACTCCGGACGTGATCCAAAAGCTCCACGCCCTTGCGCAAAGCGGCGCCGGAGACGCCGGCGAATGGAAGAAGCGCGACAACGAGATCATCGAAGTCCTGCCCGGAGGCGAGCGAAGGCTCCGTTTCACTCCCACCCCGGCCGGGCGCACACCGGACGCCGTGACGCAACTCTGCCGCAACTACAGCGAAGCCTGCGATCAGGAGAAGGTTCCCTCCCCGCTCCTCGCAGCCACCTTCGTCTTCGACTTCCTCTGCATTCACCCCTTCCGCGACGGCAACGGCCGCGTTGCCCGCCTGCTCACCACCCTACTGCTGCTCTCCCACGGATTCGAGGTGCCGCGCTACATCAGCCTCGAACGTCTGGTCGAGGAAACCCGCGACGACTACTACCGCGTTCTCGCCGAATGCTCCCGTGGCTGGCACGAGGGGAAAAATGAAATCCTCCCGTGGTGGAACTACTTTCTGGGCCTCGTCCGTCGAGCCTACAAGGAATTCGAGACCCAGGTCGAATCCGCCGCTCGCCCCGCCAAAACCGATCTCATCCGCCGCACCGTCCTCGATCAGGTCGAAGACTTCACCCTCGCTGCCCTCGCCGCCCAACTCCCCAACGCAAGCCCCCAACTCATCAAGAAGGTCCTCGCCCAACTCAAGGCCGCCGGCAAACTCCGCCTCACCGGCCGCGGCCGCGGCGCCCGCTGGCAGATCATCCCTTAGCAAGGCCGGGAACTCACGCGGCTCACCAGGCCAACTAACCCACCCACTACGCAACAACTGGCATGCGTCAAGAAGAGAGCGATCCCATCACGGCGCCCCACGCCAGATCGAGCCCTATTTCACCTGAACCGACGGTAAGCGTGGTACTCAAGATTCTCCGTCAGCGGCCTCGCCCAGGGCTCAATGGGCTCCCGAAGCGCCAAGCCTTCCAGCCCGTAGTACTCTTTCCCGTTTTCAAATTCTTCTCTTATTCGACTGCTCACAACCACCCGCCGGTCCTGTGGGTCCACGGTAAGATACCCCTCATCAAATAACTTGTGAAGATCGGCCCGGAGCAGAAGCCCGTTAGAAACCTCGTGCCGCATCACCTCAGTGTACGGCTTGATGTGTGCCGCCTCTAGCGCAGGAAGCGTTCTCTCACCGGTTATCGCGCACCTCCACGAATACGCCTCCTTGATGAGCACCCGGAATAACCCCTGGCCAAGCCGAGGCACGACGATCCGCGGCTTGCCGAATCCATTTGACTCGATAGCCGCGGCGGTAGCCGTGCGCTCCTCCAATTGCGATCCAGGATCTTGTCTGAGACGCTCGCTTACAGCGTCCCACAGCCGCCTTCCCGCCGCGTCCTCGCAGTCAAAAGTCTTACCAACCTGATTACTCGAACTGAACTCAGGAGGACGCGGGATCCATTCCGATTT
>DAIDIH010000096.1 GCA_027459465.1 Bryobacterales bacterium
CGGACCATTTCGCTGGCGACGCGGTCGGTGACGGCGACGGTGGAGGAGGGCAGGACGTAGAAGTAGGCGGCGTTGATGGTGATGTAGATGGCGACGACGGAGAGGGTGCCGAGGATGAGGGCGAGGGGGAGATTGCGGTGGGGTTTTTCGATTTCCGAAGACACCATGCTGACGTTGTTCCAACCGTCGTAGGCCCACATGGCGGCGACGAGGGCGGCGAAGAAGCCGGTGATGCCTCCGGTGGAGGGGGCGGAGGAGTGGAAGTTGGCTACGGCGCCCTGGCCTCCGGCGAAGCCGACGACGATGATGGCGACGATTAAGGAGACTTTGGCGATGGTGACGGCGACCTGGACGCCGCCGCCGAGTTTGGCGCCGTAGTGATTGAGGGCGGAGAGGAAGAGGATGACGGCGATGGCGAGGAGTTGGCCGTAGCGGATTTCGAGCGGGTGTCCGCCTTCGCCGAAGGGGAGCGGGGTGACGATCCAGATTTTTTCGAGGGGCGGGTAGAAATTGGCGAGATAGAGAAAAAAGCCGGTGGCGAGGGTGGCGACGGAGCCGGATTTTCCGACCCAGAGCTGGAACCAGCCGTATAAGTAGGCGGTGAGGGGGCCGTAGGCTTCCGAGAGGTAGACGTATTCGCCGCCGGCGCGGGGCATGGCGGAGGCGAGTTCGGCGTAGGTGAGTGCGCCGCAGAGGCTGAGGAGTCCGCCGACGGCCCAGACGGCGAAGACGCGCCAGGGGGCGCCGACGTTCTGGACCATGGTTTTGGGGACGAGGAAGATGCCGCTGCCGATGACGGTGCCGACGACGATGGAGGCGGCGCTCCAGAGGCCGAGTTGGCGTTTGAGGGTATCAGGGCGTGGGGTCATGAGTCACGTTCAGCGGGAAGAAGAGGGACGCGGCGAGGCCGGCGAGGAAGGCGGCGGAGGTTCCGGCCATGACGTACCAGGTAAAGGCGACGGGGGTGAAGAGTTTGAGGGCGATGGTGGAGAGGAGGCCGGCGGCCATGGCGACGATGGCGGCGGATTCGCCGACGCGGCGGGTGAGGGTGCCTAAGAGGAAGACGCCGAGGAGGCCGCCGTAGAGGATGGAGGCGATGGAGAGGCCGGCTTCGAGGACGGAGCCCCAGTGGCGGGCGATGAGGCCGATGGTGACGAGGACTCCTCCCCAGGCGGCGGTCATCCAGCGGGCTTGGGAGAGCAGTTTGGATTCGGAGGGGCGGGAGTGGAGGCGGGCGTAGACGAAGTCCATCATGGTGGTGGAGGCCAGCGAGTTGAGGGCGGCGCTCAAGTTGGACATGCCGGCGGCGAGGATGGCGGCGATGGCGAGGCCGGCGATGCCCGCGGGCAGGTGGTTCCAGACGAAGTCGGGGTAGAGGCGGTCGGCGGGGTTGGGGGCGGGGGTGTGGGTTAGGCCGTAGTAGACGTAGAGCAGGGCGCCGATCAACAGGAAGAGGGAGAACTGGATGAAGATGACGGCCCAGCTTGCAAAGAGGGCGAGGCGGCTTTCGCGGATGTTGCGGGCGGCGAGCAGGCGCTGGACCATGAGTTGTTCGGTGCCGTGGCTGGCGGTGGTGAGGAAGCAGCCGCCGAGGATGCCGGCCCAGAAGGAGTAGGGGCGGGAGAAGAAGGCGAGGGAGAAGGAGAAGCGGAAATCGAAGAGGGTGAATTTACCGGCGGCGGAGGCGGAGTGGAAGGCGGGGAGCCAGCCGCCGGGGATCTGGTGGAGGAGGACGGCGAAGCTGACGGCGGCGCCGGCGACGTAGAGGATCATCTGGACGACGTCGGTCCAGATGACGGCGGCGAGTCCGCCTTCGAAGGTGTAGAAGAGGGTGAGGCAAACGATGACGAGGATGGAGGCGAGTTCGCTTGCCTGGGGGGCGTGCCAGCGCGAATAGAGGGGGCCGAGGACGACGTTGATGATGAGGGAGAGGGCGAAGACGCGGACGCCTTCGGCGAGTGCTCGGAGGAGGAGAAATGTTCCGGCGGTGAGGCGGCGGAGGCGCTGGCCGAAGCGGCGGCGCATGAGTTCGTAGGCGGTGAACATTTCGCCCTGGAAGTAGAGCGGGAGGAAGAGGGTGGAGATGACGAGGCGGGCGAGGAGGTAGCCGAAGACGACTTGCAGGAAGCCGAAGTTGCCGTTGAAGGCGAGGGCGGGGGTGCCGATGACGGTGAGGGTGCTGGTTTCGGCGCTGACGATGGAGAGGGAGATGGCCCACCAGGGGGTGGTCCGGCCGCCGAGGAAGTATTCGCGGAGGCCCGTTTGGCGGGTGCGGAAGCGTGCTCCGAACCAGGTGATGCCGGCGAGGTAGGCGGCGATCACCAGGAGGTCGAGGGCATGCATCAAAGAGGGGATGGTAGCACGGGGGTAAGGGGGTTCCGTTGCTGCGGTTGGGTTCGCGCACGATGAAGCGCTTGCGGTTCGGGGCGGGGCCGAGGGATACGCGAGCGGGTTCGTGGTGTGCGCGCGTCACTGTGACTTGAACCCGCTGGTCCAGGGTGGCCAGGAAGTCGGTCAGGCGGTCGAGGGGATGGGAGCACGTGCGGTGCGGCTAATCGCGGTTGAGGACTCCGATGATGGGGCAGGGGCGGGCGGATCCGGCGGCGTCGCATTGGCGGATGAGGGCGGCGAGGGCTTCGCGCATGGCGGCGAGGTCGGCGAGTTTGCGGTCGATGGAAGCGAGTTTGCGGGCGGCCAGGGCGCGGGTTTCGGCGCAGGCGCGGGCGTCATCGAGATCGAGGAGGGCGGCAATTTCCTGGAGGGTGAAGCCGATGGCCTGGGCGCGCTTGACGAAGCGGACGCGGCGGACGAGGGCGGGGGAATAACGGCGGAAGCCGCCGGCCGGCTTGCCGGGATCGGGGAGGAGGCGGCGGCGCTGGTAATAGCGGATGGTTTCGACGTTGACTTCGGCCGCTTTGGCCAACTGGCCGATGGTGAGTCCCTGGGGCATCAAAAAAGCACTTGCTTCCGTACCTTAGTACGGAGTTTAGACTTGAAGATGTGAGAAAAGCAAGCGCGCAGGAGCCGGCGATCGCAGTACCGGAATCGCGGCCGAAAGGTGGCTGGGCGCTGGTGGCGGGCGGCGCGGCGGCGATCCTTGCCTCGACGTGTTGTTTGGGGCCGCTGCTGCTGGTGGCGCTCGGGTTCAGCGGGGCATGGATCGGGAATCTGACGAGGCTGGAGCCGTACCGGCCGGTGTTTCTTTGCGCGGCGGGGGTTGCGATGGTGGCGGCCTATGTGCGCATATTCCGGCGGGGGAAGGCGTGTGAAGCGGACGAGGTGTGCGCGCGGGCGGAAACGAAGACGGCGTACAAGGTGATTTTCTGGGTGGTGACGGCGATGGTGGGAATTGCGGTGGCGTTTCCGTATCTGGCGCCGCTGTTTTATTGAAGGAGGAAAAGGGATGAAACGAATTGCGAACGGGTTGGCGGCGGCGCTGGTGTGCTGCGGCGGATGGGCGTGGGCGGCGCCGAAGACGGTGACGCTTTCGGTGAGCAACATGACGTGCCCGGTTTGTCCGATCACGTTGAAGAAGGCGCTGAGCAAGGTGGAGGGCGTGGAGAAAGTGGCGGTGAGTTTTGAAAAGAAGGAAGCGGTGGTGACCTTCGACGACGCCAAGGCGAATGAGGGGAAGTTGACGGCGGCGGCCAAGAACGCGGGATTTCCGGCCGTTGTGAAGCGGTAAGCGGGACGAGGCTGTGATGGCGGACTGTTGCTGCGAGGGCCGGTGTGCCGCCGGGGGAGTGGAGACGCGGCCGGACGTTTTGGTCGTGGGGGCGGGCTCGGCGGGATTTTCGGCGGCGATCACGGCGGCCGAGGGCGGAGCGCGGGTGGTGCTGGCGGGGGAGGGGACGATCGGCGGCACGTGCGTGAACGTGGGGTGCGTGCCTTCGAAGGCGCTGATCCGCGCGATGCAGGCGGTGGAGGAGGGCAGGCGCGCGGTGCGGTTCGACGGCGTGACGGGCGGCTGCGTGGTTTCCGACTGGGCGGCGCTGGTGCGGCAGAAGCAGGCGCTGGTGGAGGGGCTTCGGAAGGCGAAGTACGAGGATGTTCTTCCGGAGTATCCGAACGTGTCGTATGTGCAGGGGCGGGCGCGGTTCACGGGGAACGGCGCGGAGATGGAGGTGAACGGGGTTCGATATCCGGCGGGGAAGGTGATTCTGACGACGGGGTCGTCGCCTTCGATGCCGCGCATTCCGGGCATCGAGGCAGTTGCGGCGCTGGATAGCACGAAGGCGCTCGATCTCGAGAGGCTGCCGGGCTCGCTGCTGATCCTCGGGGGCGGGGTGATTGCGGTGGAGTTGGGGCAGATGTTTGCGCGGGCCGGGGTGAGGGTGACGATCTGCTGCCGGAGCCGGATCCTGCCGAAGGAGGAGCCGGAGGTGAGCCAGGCGCTGGCCGGCTATCTGCGCGAGGAGGGGGTGACGGTTCGGGAGGGACTCGAGTACATACGGATTGAGCCGGGCGGGGTGGGTGTGAGGCTGGCGTGCCGGGTTGGCGGGCGGGAAGAGGGGATCGAAGCGGAACAGGTGCTGGCGGCGACGGGACGGAAGCCGAATACGGACGGGCTTCGGGCGGAGTTGGCCGGGGTGCGGCTGGATGAGAAGGGCGCGGTGGTGGTGAACGAGTATTTGCAAACGAGCCATCCGGACGTATATTCGGCGGGCGATGTGACGGGGCGCGACCTGTTTGTTTACATGGCGGCGTATGGGGCGAAGGTGGCGGCGCGGAATGCGATGGAGGGCAACCGGAAGCGGTACGACAACGAGGTGATGCCGGAGGTGGTGTTCACGGACCCGCAAGTGGCGAGCGTGGGGTTGACGGAGAAGGAGGCAGTGGCGCGGGGCAAGCGTGTGGAGACGAGGGTGTTGGGGCTCGATGCGGTGCCGCGGTATCTGGCGGGACGCGACGCGCGCGGGATGATCAAGCTGGTTGCCGAGCGCGAGAGCGGCCGTTTGCTGGGAGGGACGGTGCTGGCGAGGGAAGGGGGCGAGGCGATTCAGACGCTCGGGATGGCGCTGCGCGCGGGGTTGACGGCGGAGGAGTTGGGCGGCGTGATCTTTCCGTATTTGACCGGGGTGGAGGGCTTGAAGCTGGCGGCGCAGACTTTCACGAGGGATGTGAGCCGGCTATCGTGTTGCGCGGGTTGAGGGGCTTGCGGTGTTTGGCCATGAGGCCGGGGTTGGCGGGGACCGGGACGGGGCCTTGCTTGGCATTGGGAAACGGGCGGACGTAGACTTCACGGGTTCCGGATTCGTTCGAGACGTAGGCCGCGCCGAGGGCCAGCGATTGGCGGACTCGTTGTGGCCGAGCGTGGTCAAAGGATGTGCCGAAGCTCCGGAAGCGGGGATCCGCAAGAGAGTGGACTCGATGGCGGGAGCTATCGTAGTGCTGCCGTCTTCGACGGCGGTCTTCTTACGCTGATCGTTGGCGGTGAATCCGATCTATCGCCAGTGCGGGGAAAAGGACGCACCGGCCTGCTCGGGGGACAGATATGGGGCGGTGACCAGGATGTTGCCGGGCTTGAGGTCGCGATGGACGATTCCTTTTTCGTGTGCGGCAACGAGCGCATCGGCGATCTGGCGGGCGTAGTCGAGCGCCTGATCGAGCGGCAGGGGACCTTGCAGCGGTTCGCCTTCGATCAGTTCCATCACTAAGTAATTCGGCCCGATGTCGTAGACGTGGCAGATATTGGGATGATTCAGGGAGGCGATGGACCGGGCTTCGCGTTCGAAGCGTTCGGAAAACTGCTGGGCGGAAAATTTGATGGCGACATCGATGTGGGCGAGGATCTCGTAAGGGCCGAGCTTCGTTCCGGGGGTCATTTCTCCAACCCCGCGGCCCAGTTTTGGACGACGGTCAGGCCGCGACGCGCGTCCTGTTTCGCCTCGAGCGCGAGAATGCGCCCGTCCGCGGCGACATCGTAGCTAAAGTACGGCGATGGCTCGTAGCGGTGAGCGAACAGCTCGTGTGTGGCGCCCGGTTCGAGCACACCGTTTTTGACGCTTACTTCTGTTGCTGTCAGCATCTGGTTTGCGGCGATATAGAAGATCTCTTTGCCGTCCCGCCGCCATCGAGGCAGTCTTCCGCCGGCCGCCGAGATCCGCCTTCTGCCGCCCGGCGAGGGAAACGGCGCGACATAGATTTCCGTGCGTCCCGATTCGTTGGACTCGTAGGCGACCCAACGCCCATCCGGAGAGAACTGGCCGCTGTCTTCGAAAAACTCGGTTCCGGGGAATCGGTAGGGTTTCCCTTTCCCCGGCGGCCCGAGCGGGCCGGGAAGCACCCACAAACGGCCCAGGCGTTGGATCAGGAGAAATTTGCCATCCGGTGAAATGCTGTTGACACGATTGTCTTCCCCGTCGGCGTAGACGAGTTCTTCCCCGCCGGCCAAGTTGACGGGTTTGCGATAAATGTCGAAGTGGCCGTTTCGATTCGAGCTGAAGAAGGCGGTGGCGCCGTCGGGGGAGAAGATCATCTCCTGGTCCCCGCCGGTGGAAGTGAAACGCTGGGCGACGCCACGCTCGGCATCAACGAGCCAGTCGTTCATGCTGAGATTGTCCTCCTTGAGCACCGCGATGGTCTTGCCGCTGGGGGACAGGGCTACGGCCTGAATTGACGCGGGTTCTCCAATGGTGGCGAGGACTTTGCCCTTCCGGTCAAGCCACGTAAGAGAGTTCTGACTGTACTGAGCGTTTCCGTAGGCGAGCAAACCCGCGGGCGAAGCGGAAAACGTGGCGATGCCGGTCACCAGTCCGACTCCCAGACCCTCGGCGACGGGCCGCGCGTCGCCGGTCAGCTCGAGATGCCGGAGATCGAACGGCCGCGCCATGAGCGTCGTCTCGCCGCGGGCGAACAGGAGGTAGCCGGAAGAATAGATGGCGTTCGAGTCAGCTTCCAGGAGCACGACGCTGTCGGGGGAGTCGAGCGAGCCGAGCCGGATCCGCTTCCTGGGACCCTTTACGGACGCCATAAACAGGAAATGCACGCCGTCGGGCAGGAACGAGGGCCAACGGTGAAATAGTTCGTCCTTAGCGAGCGAGGTCGCGACGCTGCCGGGTCCGCCCGAGGCCGGGATCTTGTGAAGCGCGCGGTCAGCACCGTTGAAGACGATGAAGCCTTTAGAACTCCAACTCGCACTGGCTCCGTTGAGGCCCGAGGGCACGTCGGCGAGGGTGAGCACGGGTCCGCCGGCCGTGTCGATCCGGTTTAACTTGCCGTTGGCCATAAAGCCAACCGAGTTGCCGTCCGGGGACCAGAATGTGTATGTGGCGCCCTCCGTGCCCGCCAGGGGCTGCGCGGTGAGCGAATCCAGGGGACGAATCCAGAGCTGGGTTTTGCCGTCACTGGTTTCCGCGCTGAACGCGATCCGGCGCCCATCCGGCGACACAGACACGGTGCGCGCGTCGAGGCTCGCGTTTTCGGGAGGGAGAATGGTTGTGCGAACGACGGGCGTGGCGGCGGGCGTTTGGCGGAAATACAGGAGCGCCAGAGCCGCCGCCGTGAGCGCGCATACCGCTGCAACCGCGGGCCACAGCCAGCGCGACTTTGCCGGAGGCGGCGCGGCGGCCTGGGCCTAGCCTTCTACATCTTTGTCCAACAGGTCCCACGCATCGCCGATGTCGCGCAACCGTTTCTGAGGGTCTTTTTCGAGACAACGCTTGAGCAGCCGGCGCACTTGTGGGGGGACTGTGGAAAGGTCCGGCTCGGATTTCATGACTGAGGCGAGGATATCGGCGGTGGTTTTGCCGGTGAAGGCGCGCTGGCCCGTGAGGAGTTCGTAAAGCACGCAGCCGAAGGCCCAAATGTCTGCGCGTTTATCGACTGTTTTGCCGCGGGCCTGCTCGGGGGCCATATATGGCGCGGTGCCGAGAATCATGCCGGCGCGGGTGGGGGAGATGGTGATGGTCGGCGAGTTTTCCGGATTCGAGGCGGGCGGGTCCGCGGTCTTTGCCAGGCCGAAGTCGAGGACTTTCACGGCGCCGGAGGCGGTGACGAGGATGTTGCCGGGTTTGAGGTCGCGATGGACGATTCCTTTTTCGTGTGCGGCAACGAGCGCATCGGCGATCTGGTGGGCGTAGTCGAGCGCCTGATCGAGCGGCAGGGGACCTTGCAGCGGTTCGCCTTCGATCAGTTCCATCACTAAGTAATTCGGCCCGATGTCGTAGAGGTGGCAGATGTTGGGGTGGTTTAGGGAGGCGATGGACCGGGCTTCGCGTTCGAAGCGTTCGGAAAACTGCTCGGCGGAAATCTTGATGGCGACATCGCGGCCGAGGCGGGTATCTCGAGCCTTGTAGACCTCGCCCATGCCGCCCGCGCCGATCGGGGCGAGGATCTCGTAAGGTCCCAATCGGAAGCCGGGCGCTAAAGCCATTCGATGGGAAAGATTCTAGCGTATGTGCTGCGTGAAATTGCCGGGAAGGCCCCGCGGGCTTCCGACTCGATGCCCCCGCGGTTGACGCGTATGTACTGGGTATTTACAATGTAAAGCGTGGAGTTCGATTGGGACGAGAGTAACCTTGAACACATCGCGCGACACGGCGTCTCCCGGGAGGAGGCCGAAGAAGCGGTCACGATCGAACCGTTGGACGTTGATGTCCAGGAGCACGGGCAGGAACCAAGAGTGCTCTGCTTTGGCCGGACGAAGTCGGGCCGGTTTTTGACGGTAGTTTACGGCGAGCGAGCCGGCAAGATGCGGGTTGTCACGGCTTACGATATGACCAAGCCCCAGCAGCGGCTGTATTTTCAGGAGCGATGACGATGTCAAAGAAAGCGATGGTAATTCCTGGATTCAATAGCGAGGCCGAAGAGGCCGCGTGGTGGGACGCGCATCCGGAAGTGGCCACGGAGATGATGAAGCGGGCCATCAGGGCGGGCAAGGCGCGGCGGGCGGTTCCGTTGAAGACGGTCACCATGCGATTGCCGGTAACGGATCTGGAAACCGCGCAGGAACTGGCGAGCCGGAAGAGATTGCCTTATCAGACGTATATCAAGATGCTTTTGCACGAGGCTCTTGAAAAGGAGCGGCGTTCGGCCTGAGCTACTTTTTGGCTATCGGTTTTTTGACCATCGGTTCGGGCGGGGGCGGGAAGGGGAGTTTGTCGGGGGTGACGCGGACGGCGGTGGTGAGTTTGAATTTGTGGTCGCCCATGGGGTAGGTGAGTTCGACGAAGTAGGCAGTGAAGCCGTGGGGCGGGGGGCCGACGCGGGCGATGTAGGAGCCGTCGGGGGCGGGCGAGAGGGGTTGGCTGTGGTAGGCGCGGCCGACGGTTTCGAGGCGGAAGTCGCGGGCGGTGGGGTTGGTGGCGCGCCAGAGGAGGACTTCGGCTGGGGCGGGGGTGGCTTCGACGTGGATGGAGCCGTCGGGCGGGAAGGTCCAGTGGACTTGGGGGAGGGGCGTGGAGTTGACGATCGAGTCGAAGTAGGCGATTAGGCTGTCGGCGGCGTCAGTGCCTTTCAGGTTGTGGCCGGTATTGGGGACGTAGCGGAGGAATTTTTCGCCCTTGAGCTGGCTGAAGTAGAACTGGCTGGAGTCGGGGAGGAAGAACTGGTCGTCGGCGGCGTTGATGATGTATTTGGGCATGGTGAGGCGGTCGCGGTAGCTGAAGGGGTCGACCTCCTGCATGAGTTCGTGGTAGCGCCTTGTGCCGAACCAGTCCATGATGTGCATGTCCTGGTAGTCCTGGATGGCGGGGGCCCAGAAGCCGTAGGCCTGGTAGTGGTGGGTGAAGGATTGTTCGACGTTGAGGGCGTCGATGACGATGGGGGCGCAGGCGACGACGCGCTTGTCGACGGCGGAGGTGGTCCAGGTGGTCCAGCCGCGCTTGGAGGCGCCGGCGACGACGAAGTGGGTGATATCGAGCGAGCCGCCGGCGGGGGTTTTGGAGAAGGCGGTGACGGTGTCCATGGCGCGGACGGCGGCCTTGGTCATGGGGAGTCGGAGCGGCCAGCCGGCGTCGCCGCCGTGGAGATACTTGTCCCAGGTGTAGGCGATGATGGCGTCCTCGCTGCGCTGTTTGCCGTCATCGGGGAAGACGGTGGGCTGGTTGGGGACGTCGCGGAGGTCGGCGACGACGGAGTGGGAGCTGAGGGCGGTGGCGATGAGCGTGGTGCTGGCGTGGGTGGGCGGGGGCGCGGTGTTGGAGCCGCCGTCGATGAAGAGGAGCGCGGTGGAGGAGGTGACTCTGGCGGGGCGGACGAGGATGAGCCAGTGGCGCCAGATGGAGGGGCTGACCTCGGCGGGGGTGCGCCACTGCTGGGAAGTCATGTCGAGGATGTAAGTGGTGTAGGTGGGCTCGGTGAGGGTGCGGACGAGGGTGAATTTGTAGTGGGGGTCGGGGCGTGCGACGTAGCGGTCGAGTTCGGTGAGGTGGGCGGCGCGCGGGCAGGCCGGGGCGAGCAGCGCGGCGAGGATGGCGAAGCGAAGACGGTACGGCACGGAAGCAGTGTAGCGAAACGGGGTCAGCGGCCGGGGTAACGCCAGTAGCCGGGGACCCAGACGTAGTTAGGGCCGCGGCGGTCCCAGAAGCCGGGGATCCAGACGGCGCCGGGGGCGGGTGGGCGGACCCAGCGGCCGCGGCGCCAGTAGTAGCGCGGTCCGCGGAGGACCCAGTGACCGGGGACCCAGGCGAGTCCTTCGCGGGGCGGAGGGCCAGGCGGGTCGGGGCGCTCGAGCGGGGCGGGAGGGGCGAGGCGCATCATCGGCGGTGGGGGAGGCGGCGGAGGAGGTGGTGCGTAGCAAGCGGTGGTAAGTCCCGCCAGAAGGAGGGCTGCTGCGAGAGTTTGTTTGCGAATGCCCTTCATATCGTCTCACTTTGTTAAACGTGTGTGGCCTGTGCGGAGTTGCTTGTCGAAGCGTGAAGAAAGTTTCACTCTTCGTGAAACAAAGAGGTACGCGGCTTCACTGTTCCGTGCACATCTTCAGCCGGGCGAGACAGGGCCGGGGGAATTTTGCCGCGGCGGGCGATTTTTCTGTTTAATTCGGCGGCTGGTCCTGATAATATACCGGCTGTCCGTTGCAGGAGGTAAAGTGATGCGGCTGGCGTTACCGATCGAACAGATCAAAGAGCACTACACGGTGGTTGTGGTTGGGTCGGGGTATGGCGGAGCGATTGCGGCGTCGAGGATGGCGCGGGCGGGGCAGAGCGTTTGCCTGCTGGAGCGGGGCCGGGAGATACAGCCGGGCGAGTATCCGAATACGGCGGCGGAGGCGGCGGCCCAGATGCAGACGGACGCGCCGGCGGGGCACGTGGGCTCGGAGACGGGGATGTTCGATTTCCGGGTAAATCGGGACATAAACGTGGTGCTGGGGTGCGGATTGGGTGGGACTTCTCTGATAAATGCCAATGTCGGGCTGAAGGCGGAGCCGTGGGTATTCGAGGATCCGGCATTTCCGGCGGCGCTGCGGGCGGATGCCGCGGGGATGGGCGCGGGGTACCAACGGGCGGCGGAGGCGCTGGGGATGCGGCCCGTGCTGGAGAGTTATCCGAAGCTGGCTAAGTTAGAGGCGCATAAGAAGTCCGGCGAAGGCATGGGCGCTAAGTGGTACCGGACGCCGTTGTATGTGACGTTCGAGGATCCGGCGGGGGGAGTAAATGCGTTCGGCGTGCCGCAGAAGGCTTGTAACTGCTGCGGGGATTGCGTGTCGGGGTGTAACTACCATGCCAAGAACACGACGCTGATGAATTACTTGCCGGACGCAGTGAACTTTGGCGCGGAGATATTCACGGAAGCGGCGGTGAAGTATGTGAAGCGGGACGGGGATAAGTGGCTGGTGTGTTTCCAGACGCTGGGGGACGGGAGGTCGAGGTTCGACGCGCCGGAGATGTTTGTACGCGCGGACGTAGTGATTCTGGGCGCGGGAACGCTGGGGTCGACCGAGATTCTGCTGCGGTCGGCGGCGAACGGGCTGCCGCTGTCGAAGAACGTCGGGCAGCATTTTACGGGTAACGGGGATGTGCTGGGGTTCGGATATAACACGGATACGGAGATCAACGGGATCGGGTACGGGAATCACGATCCGAAGGGGCGCGAACCGGTTGGGCCGTGCATTACGAGCGTGATCGACCTGCGGGACGGCGTGCCGCAGGAGCAGGGGATGGTGATCGAGGAAGGGTCGGTGCCGGGGGCGATCGGGACGCTCCTGCCGGCGGGGTTGGCGGCGGCCGCGGCGGTAAGCGGGAACGCGGGTAAGGGAGCGATCGAGTTACTCCGCGAGGCGGGGCGGCAGGTGGAGAGCCTGGCGCTGGGTCCGTATCACGGGGCGATCAAGAACACGCAGACTTACCTGATCATGACGCACGACAGCGACCGGGGGACGATGTATCTGGAGAACGACCGGCTGCGGATTTCGTGGCCGGGGGTGGGGAGCGAGCAGATCTTCGCGCGGGCGAACGAGAATTTGAAGAAGGCGACGGCGCCGCTGGGAGGGTTCTATGTGCCGAACCCGACGTGGCATTCGCTGCAGCAGAAGGCGCTGGTGAGCGTGCACCCGCTGGGCGGTTGCATCATGGGCGAGAGCTCCGAGCAGGGCGTGGTGAATCATAAGGGGCAGGTGTTCGCGGGTGCGTCGGGGACCGCGGTGTACGAGGGGTTGTATGTGGACGACGGCGCGGTGATTCCGCGGCCGCTGGGGGTGAATCCGTCGCTGACGATTTCGGCGGTGGCGGAGCGGACGTGCGCGCTGATTGCGGCGGACCGGGGTTGGACGATCGACTATTCCATGCCTTCGAAGCCGCGGCCGGAGCCGGCGCAGGCGGCGACGATGGGGATTCAGTTCACCGAAACGATGAAAGGATTCTGGGCCGCGGGCGCGGCGGATTACAACGCAGGCGCTGCGGCGGGGCAGGCGGCGGGGAATAAGTTCGAATTTACTCTAACGATTCGCGGGGACGACTTAGAGGCGATGTTGAAAGAGCCGGGGCATGAGGCGAGGATGACGGGAACGGTGGTGGCTCCGGCGCTTTCGGCAAAGCCGCTGATGGCGGTGGAGGGGGTTTTCAACTTATTCGTCGTGGATCCGGGCGAGGTGGGGACGCGGAAGATGAAGTACCGGATGAAACTGGTGTCGGAAGAGGGGAAAGAGTGGGAGTTCGAGGGGTTCAAGGTAATTCAGGATCATCCGGCGCTGGACGTGTGGCACGACACGAGCACGCTGTACATCACGCTGCGCGAGGCGGGCGGCGGGAACGCGGCGCTGGGGCTGGGCGTTCTGCACATCGAGCCGGCGGACTTTGCGCGGCAGATGACGACGATGCAGGTGACGAATGCGCCGTCGGAGGAGGCGAGGCTGCGGGCGCTGGCTCAGTTCGGGGAGTTCTTTTCACAGACGCTGTACCAGAGCTACGGCGGGATTTTCGCGGGGACGACGGCATTCAATCCGGACGCACCGCCGCGGAAGAAGCGGCCGCTGCGGGTGGGTGCGCCGGTGGTGTATCCGTTTGCGGCGAAGGACGGGGTGGAGCTGCGGCTGACGAGATATCAGGGCGGGGACAAGGGTCCGGTGATTCTGTCGCACGGGCTGGGCGTGTCGAGCCTGATCTTCTCGCTGGACACGATTGAGACGAACTTACTCGAATATCTGTACGCGCACGGCTACGACGTGTGGCTGCTGGATTTCCGAAACTCGATTGCGCTCGAGGCATCGAAGCTGCAGGCTTCCGGCGACGACGTGGCGAAAAACGATTACCCCGCGGCGGTGGACAAGGTGCGGGAGGTGACCGGGGCCCGCGATGTGCAGATGGTGGTGCACTGCTGGGGCTCGACGACGTTTTTCATGTCGATGCTGAGCGGGCTCGAAGGCGTGCGGGCGGTGGTGGCGTCGC
>DAIDIH010000097.1 GCA_027459465.1 Bryobacterales bacterium
GGGGCGGTTCGTCATCGGTGGTCCGCATGGGGACACGGGGCTGACGGGGCGGAAGATTATTGTCGACACCTACGGCGGGATGGGGCGGCACGGCGGCGGGGCGTTTTCGGGCAAGGATCCGACGAAGGTGGACCGCTCGGCGTGCTACATGGCGCGGTACATTGCGAAGAACCTGGTGGCGGCGGGTCTGGCGGAGCGGGTGGAAGTGCAGTTGGCCTATGCGATCGGCGTGGCGGAGCCGGTTTCGGTGATGGTGAACACGTTCGGCACGGGTGCGGCGAGCGAAGAGCGGTTGGTTGGCCTGGTGCGCGAGCAGTTCCCGCTGACGCCCAAGGGCATGATCGAGCATCTTCGGCTGCGCCGGCCGATTTACCGCAAGACAGCGGCGTTCGGGCACTTCGGACGCACGGAAGATACGTTCAGTTGGGAAGCGGCGGATAAGGCCGAGGCGTTGCGCAAGGGCGCCGAGCTAGCGGTGGGCGCGCGGTAGGCGAATTTTTTCGATCAGGAGCCGGCAGATGGCGAGCAATGTGGTGCTGAAAGCGGAAGGCGACGTTAAGGATCCGGCGCTGGCCGGGGAAGGACGGCGGCGCATCGAGTGGGCCGGGCAGTCGATGCCGGTGCTGCACACGATCCGCAGGCGGTTTGCGGAGACGAAGCCGCTGAAGGGGGTGCGGGTGGCGGCGTGCCTGCACGTGACGACGGAGACGGCGAACCTGATGCTGGCGCTGCGGGACGGGGGCGCCGAGGTGGTTCTGTGCGCGTCGAACCCGCTGTCGACGCAGGATGACGTGGCGGCGGCGCTGGCTTGCGACTACGGCATTCCGACGTTTGCGATCAAGGGCGAGTCGAATGAGGTTTACTATTCGCACATTCACGCGGCGATCGACCATAAGCCGGCGATCACGATGGATGACGGGTGCGACCTGGTGACGATGCTGCACACCAAGCGGCAGGATGCGCTCGAGGGCGTGCTGGGCGGGACGGAAGAAACGACGACGGGCGTGATCCGGCTGCGGGCGATGGCGCGGGAGAAGGTGCTGAAGTTCCCGATCATTGCGGTGAACGACGCGCTGACCAAGCACCTGTTCGATAACCGCTACGGGACGGGGCAGAGCACGCTGGACGGAATCATCCGGGCGACGAACGTGCTGCTGGCGGGTCTGACAGTGGTGGTGGCCGGCTATGGCTGGTGCGGCCGCGGCGTGGCGATGCGGGCGCGGGGGATGGGCGCCAATGTGGTTGTGACCGAGATCGACCCGACGAAGGCGATCGAGGCGGTGATGGACGGGTTCCGGGTGATGCCGATGCGGGATGCGGCGGCGTGCGGGGACGTGTTCGTGACCGTGACCGGGAACAAGAGCGTGATTTCGGCCGAGCATTTCGAGCGGCTGAAGAGCGGCGCGATTCTGTCCAACAGCGGCCACTTCAATGTGGAGATCGACCTGGAGGCGCTCGCGAAGATGGCGGTGTCGCGGCGCGAGGTGCGCGGGTTCGTCGAAGAGTTCACGATGAAGGACGGCCGGCGGATTTTTGTTTTGGGGGAAGGGCGGCTGATCAACCTGGCGGCCGCGGAAGGCCATCCGGCTTCGGTGATGGACATGAGCTTTGCGAATCAGGCGCTGACGGCGGAGTACATGATCGCAAACCATGCAACTCTGGAAAAGACGGTTCATTCGGTTCCGGAAGACATCGACCGTCAGGTGGCGAAGATGAAGCTGGATTCGATGGGCGTCGCGATTGACGTGCTGACGCCGGAACAGGAAGCGTACCTGGCGGGGTGGTCCGAGGGAACTTAGGCGCGCCGGAGGGCGGGCGTTGCGGATTTGCGGACGAGCGGCGGGGCCGGAGACGGCTTTCGCCGCGTTGCCGTCTTAGCACTTGAAGAGCCAGGCAGACAGCGGGCCCGCCGACTGCGGGATGATAACAGAGGACAATGCAAATCGAAGGTTGTAAGCACGAGCTGGAATTTACGATCCCGGTCGAGGAGATTGGGCGGGAGACGGAACGCGTGGTGGGCGAGTTGCAGAAGAAGGTGCGCCTGCCGGGGTTCCGACCTGGAAAGGCGCCGGCGGCTCTGATCCGTTCGAAGTTCGCGTCGGAGGTGCGGCAGGACGTTCTCGAGGGGTTGATTCCGAAGGCGCTGCAGAAGCGGTTTCAGGAGGAACACCTCGAAGTGGTCGGCACTCCGAACGTGAAGGATATTCATTTTCATGCCGGGGAGCCGCTGAGCTTCAAGGCGGAGTTTGAAGTGGCGCCGGTGATCGAGTTGGGGGAGTACCGGGGGTTGACGGTGAAGTACGAAGAGCCCCAGGTGTCGGACGAGGATGTAGCCAAGCGGCTGGAGGAGTTGCGGGAGCAGAAGGCGGAGTATGTGAACCTGGAGCCGCGCCCGGCCGCCGACGGCGACCATGCGCTGGTGCATTTGCGGAGTGTGGAAGGGGCCGCCGAGGCGGTGGAGCAGGACGACCTGATGCTGCACGTCGGCGATCCGGACACGCTGCCTGAGTTCAGCGAGGCGCTGCGGGGCATGTCACCGGAAGAAGTGAAAGAGTTTGAGATCAAGTATCCGGAAGACTACGGGCAGCCGAAGCTGGCGGGGCGGACGGTGCGATTCGCGATGCGGTTGAAGGCGATCCGCCGCAAGGAACTGCCGGAGCTGAACGACGATTTCGCGAAGGATTTGGGCGATTTCCAGAGCCTGGAAGAGTTGAAGGAGACGGTGCGGAAGGGGATCTTCGGTGAGCGCGAACGACGGGCGCAGGAGGCGGCCAAGCACAGTCTGATCGATACTCTTGTGGCAGCGCATCCGTTTCCGGTGCCGGAGGCGTACGTGGACCGGCAGGTGGAGATGAATGTCGAGAATCAGCTTCGGGGCCTGGCGGCGCGGGGGTTGCTGGATCCGAAGATGAAAATCGACTGGGCGAAGGCCAAGGCCAGCCAAAAGGAGCAGGCCGAGAAGGACGTCCGGGCTTCGCTGCTGCTGGACAAGATCGCGGAGAAGGAGGCGATCTACGCGACGAACGACGAACTGGACCGGGAAGTGCAGCGGATCGCGCGGCAGGAACGGGAGCCGGTGGCGGCGATGCGGAAGAAGCTGGAAAAGGATGGGACGCTGCGGCGGATTGCCGGTCATATCCGGACGGAGAAGACGCTGAGTCTGCTGTTCGAGCAGGCCAGGAAGGAAGCTGTATAGGGGTGGTGGGGCAGCGGCGGATCTGACACAAACCCTCTAGGGGAAACTTTCGGGGTTAAAATCCCGTTTCGTTGATATACTAAGGGTAGTCGATGCGCCACGGCATGCTCTGCGATGGCTGGTAGGCCCTCAGCACCAGGAGATACCTTGTGAAACGTGCAGGATCCGACGACTCGCTCCGCTGCTCCTTCTGTCATAAGACGCAAGACGCGGTCGGAAAGTTGATCTCCTCCCCCAGTGATTTTCCGCGAGCTTACATCTGTGATGAGTGCATCGCCGTGTGCAACTCGATTCTCGAGGACGACCGGCAGGAGCAGCCGTACGGCATTTCGCACAAGCTGCCTAAGCCATTGGAATTAAAGGAATATCTCGATCAATACGTGATCGGGCAGGAGGCCACGAAGAAGAAGCTCGCGGTGGCCGTGTACAACCACTACAAGCGCGTGCAGATGAACAAGCAGCGCGGCGCGGAAGTGGAGCTGTCGAAGTCCAACATTTTATTGATTGGGCCGACGGGGACGGGGAAGACGCTTCTGGCCCAGACGTTGGCGCGCATTCTGGACGTACCGTTCGCGATTGTGGACGCGACGACTTTGACCGAAGCCGGGTACGTGGGCGAAGATGTGGAGAACATCATCCTGCGGTTGCTGCAGAACTCGGATTGGGACGTACAGCGATGCCAGCAGGGGATCATCTACATTGACGAGATCGACAAGATCGGCCGCAAGGACGAGAATCCATCGATCACGCGCGATGTTTCCGGCGAAGGGGTGCAGCAGGCGCTGTTGAAGATTCTTGAGGGCACGGTGGCCAATGTGCCGCCGCAAGGCGGGCGGAAGCACCCGCACCAGGAATTCACGCCGGTCGATACGACGAACATCCTGTTCATTCTCGGTGGGGCTTTTGTGGGGTTGGAGAAAGTCATCTCGAGGCGGGTGGGTTCGCGCACGATGGGTTTCGTGAATTCCGAGGAGTCCTCGGCGGCGGAAGGGCTGAGACGGAGCGGAATCAACCGGCGGGATACGAGTCTGCTCGAGCAGATTCAGCCGGTGGATCTGATCAAGTTTGGTTTCATTCCGGAGTTCATTGGCCGAATGCCTGTGACGGCGGTGCTGGAGGATCTGAGCAAGGAAGCACTGGTTCAGATTCTGACCAAACCGAAGAATGCGATCGTGCGGCAGTACCAGAAGCTATTCGAATTTGAAAATGTTAGACTGAAGTTTAGCGACGACGCTCTGGACGCCATCGCCTCGCTCGCCATGGAGCGCAAGGTGGGAGCCCGGGGACTGCGGATGATCCTGGAAGATCTGATGCTGGATCTGATGTACTACATCCCCTCGGTGAAGAAGGTGCGGGAGTTCCTGGTCACCAAGGAGATGGTGATGTCGCAGAAAATCAACATGGCGCTTCTCGAAAAGGCCGGCTGAAGCTCTTTTCGGTTTTACCCGCCTGGATGGCCCACCGCTCAGCGGCCGGCGTTGACGCCGGATCCTAACGATTTTTCTCATGCTCACCTCGAAAGACAAGACCGATACGAAACGGCTACC
>DAIDIH010000098.1 GCA_027459465.1 Bryobacterales bacterium
CCTTCTCCCAGGTGGCTCCGCCGTCCAGCGACCGCCGGATGAAGATGCCGTTGCGGCCGCCGTTGTGAGCCCAGTAGTTGAAGGTGCCGAGTTTGTCGAAAGCGATGTAGCAGAGATAGGCGCGGCCGCGGTTGTCGTAAATGACCGAGACGTCGCCGGAGACGCGATAGTTTTTCGGGGCGATGCCCGTGGCGGCCTTCCAGTGATGCCCGCCGTCCCGGGAGTAGGCGATCTGCGCGTTGTCCTGGAAAGCGGTCACCATCTGGTTCGCATCGCGAGGATTGATGGCGACGGAGGGTTCGGTGAACGGGCCGGGCTTGGAGTTGAGTGTAGTCACGAGCGAGCCGGGAGGATCCGGGAGATTCTGACCGGAGGCGGTTGCTGGAAGGAAAATGGAAATGGAAACAAATGAAAGCGCGAGTAGCCTCAGCATTGTTTGGGAGTGTAACACCCAAGGAGATTCGCTCCGGTTCGGAAATGAAACCGAACGCCGTTTTCCGGGTTCAAAAGTATGTGGGGAAAAGTGCGTTTCGCTTTGCCGCGATGGTTCTGGCCGCCGCCGTAACGTGCCGGGCGGAGTGGGTTCGTCTGGTGTCGCCGCACTTTGAGCTTTACACTTCGGCCGCACAGGCAGCCGGCGCAGACGCGATCCGGTACTTCGAGTGGGTGCGGGTGTTTTTTGTGCGAGCCAGTCCGCTGCGCAACACGACGAATAAACCGGTGCGTATCGTCCTGTTTCGTTCGGCTGAGGAGTACAGGCCCTACAGTCCGAGCGCGGCAAACATCGCCTACTATGCTCAAACGCACCGCCGGGATTACATCGTGATGCAGGACGAACGCGCGGGGAGGGACCCGGTGGCGATTCACGAATTCACGCACCTGATGATCGCGCAGCAAGGCTGGAATTTGCCGGTCTGGCTGGGGGAGGGATGGGCGGACGTCAACTCCACCCTGCGCCGCACGGGACCGGAGAAAGTGCTGATCGGGGATCTGATCCCCGGGCGTGTAGAGACGCTGCGGAGGAACCGGTGGATTCCGCTCGCCACGCTTACCTCCGCTACTGAATCCTCGCCGCTATACACGGGGCCGCGGGCGCAGATGTTCTACGCCGAAAGCTGGGCGCTGGCGCATATGCTTTATCTTTCGCCCAACTACGGTCCGGGGTTCGGACCGTTTGTGCTCGCGCTCGCGCGGGGCGCCAGTTTCAGCCGCGCCTGCGAGGTAGCCTTCCATCGCTCGTCTTACCAGGTGGAGCGGGACCTGCACACGTACCTTGACAGCCGGCAGTTATATGGCCTGACGTTTACGGTCCATTTTCCCGACGCGTCAGCCGCCGTGCGGGCCGCGCCTCTGACCCGGTTCGATTCCGACCTCGGGCTGGCGGATCTGCTGGCCGCAGTGCATCATTTTGCGGCGGCGAAGAGCGCCTATCGATGGCTTGCACTGCGTTATCCGGAACGGCCGGAAATAGAGGAGTCTCTCGGTTACCTGGCCTGGAGCATGGGCAACCTGGCGGGTGCGCGAAGCCACTTCGCCGCGGCGATCGAGCGGGGGACGAGGGACGCCGCCATGTGCGTGGACTACGCGCTGCTCGAGCGCAGTGCCCACGACCGGCGCGGCGCGAGGTTGGCGCTCGAGCGGGCGGTCGCGTTGGATCCCGGAAACCAACGGGCCCGGCAGGAGTTAGTGCAGCTTTCGATGCGCCGGGCTGATTGAGCGGCCCGCTTATTGTTTCGTGTCGAGCGGGTGGCCGGCCTTGTCGTAGAACTCGTTCTGCAGGCGCAGGCTCTCGTTGTCGGCCTTGGCCGCGCGAATCGCGTTGGCGATGCCCGCCGCCCAGGCTTTCATGTCGAATTCGCCCAGTTGCCGGTTGGCCGCCGACGCGTCGCCGGCGTAGTGGTCCGGGAATTTGGCGTACCACCAGATGCCGGTATACATCCCGGCCGGCAGGTCGAGGCGGTTTTGGTCGGCGCCGGATTCCGTATTGACTCGGTCCATGTGAACGAGATCCGGCCGGGAGATCATGACGTGGGAGGTTTCGCTTTCCCCGGCATGCGCGTCGACCTTGGAATGCAGGGGGGGACGGCCGGGCGGGGGGCTGGGGAGCATATAGGCGTAAACGACGTAATCGTGCCGGTGGGCGAGTTGGGCTTGTGCGAAGAACGGCAGCAGATGCACGTTGCCGCCGTGGCCGTTGACGATGACGATCTTCTTGCAGCCGTTGCGCGCCATCTCGTCGGTGGTTTCCTGCAGAAGTTGAAGCTGCAGACCTGCGCTGTAGGCGAGGGTGCCGGGTTCATGGCGTGCCTCGAAAATCTGGCCGAAGTAATAGGCCGGGAAGACGATGGCGTATTCTTGTTTGGCTCCTTCGATGGAGGCATAACGGACGTTAATCAGGTCTGTGCCGAGAGGAAGTTGGGGGCCGTGCTTTTCGACAATACCGAACGGCAAAACGCACACGCCTTTCGACTGCGCAATGCCTTTGGCAAAGTCGGCGGCGGTGAGTTCCTCCCAGTTCACACTGAGCTTCTCTTGCGCCATCGCGGCCACGGCCAAGCCCAAAGCGGGCACAATCCAGCGGAGAAGGGTTCGAATCATGACTTGGTATTCTATCGAAGGCGGTGGTGGCTTGAGGCGCAGTTCGGGGCGTGGTGAAAAAATAGGGCCGGATCAAGTCCGGCCCTGTAGTGGGGGTTGAAATAATTCCGAAAGATCAGAATATGCGCAAATTGACCTGCCCGCAAGTGGAAGAGTAATGGAGCTATTAGAGGGATATAGCGGTTTTTGGGCGAGATCAACGCGGGCCGGCAATGAAGTTCCGGTACTTGATTTCGCGCGTGGATTCTTTATTATCCCCGGACCGTCTCGTGGACGGTAAAGCCTTTAAGGCATTCTTTTTCTGAAACATGGGAATTCTTGTTCTGATCCGGCACGGCCAGGCGTCGTTCCTGGCCGACGACTACGATCAACTCTCTGACCTTGGCATAGAACAGTCCCGGCGTCTCGGGCTTCATTGGAAAAGTACTGGTACCAATTACGATCGGATTTATTCCGGGCCGGCCCGGCGCCACGTTCAAACCTGCGAACTTGTGGCGGAAGCGGCGGGTTCAAGCCGGACTGGCGTGGAGCGGTTGGATGAGTTCGACGAGTACAATGCGTTTGGTCTGTTGAAGGCGGTGGTGCCCAATTTGGTGAAGGAAGACCCGGCCGCCCGCGCATTGCACGACGACTACGCCGCCCAACAAGAGCCTCGGCTCAAAGCCCGTGCCTTCGAGCGGCTGTTTCAGCATGTGACGCGGCGTTGGGCGGCGGGCGAGATCGAGGGGGAAGGGATCGAGCCGTGGGGCGAGTTCTGTAACCGGGTGGCCCGGGGCATCGAGAAAGTGGTCCGGATGAGTGATCCGGGAAGCCGGATTGCGGTGTTCACGTCCGGTGGGCCGATCGCCGCGGCGGCGCGCCTGGCGCTCGATTTGTCTCCGGTGAAGACGCTGGAATTGAGTTGGACCTCCTACAACTCGAGTTACAGTGAGTTTCAGTTCTCGGTGGGCCGATTTTCGCTGTTGAGTTTCAACCGGTATCCGCACCTGGATGGCAACGGGATGCTTAGCTGGCGCTGACGGCGCGGTTGGCTAAAGGCGCCGCGCGATGACGAGGGTAATGTCGTCGGCGGCGGGACCGCCCTGCATCCAGGCGTGAAGTTGAGCCATGGCGCCCTCGGCGATTGCCGAGGCCGGTTGGGCGCCGACGGAGGCGACGGCCTTGGCGAGGCGTTCTTCTCCGAATTCGTCTTCGCTTGCGGGAGGGCAGGCCTCGGTTACGCCGTCGCTGAACAGAACCAACACATCACCGGGATGGTAATCGGCCACGCCTTCGTTGTACGGGGCGGAGGGAAGAATACCGAGCACGATTCCCCCTCCGTCGAGCGTCTTTGAATCGCCGTTGGCGGAGACCAGAAGGGGAGGATTATGGCCGGCATTGCAGTATGTGATGCGCCCGTTGGCGGGGTCGAGGACGCAGGCGAAGAAGGTGATGAAGCGGTTCTCGGGGCAGTTGGCGCAGATGGCGCGGTTGAGCCGCGTGACCCGGTCCGCCAACCGGTCCGCCTCATCAAAAATGACCTGGCAGCGCGCCTGGAGGCTCGACATCATCAGAGCGGCCGGCATACCCTTTCCGGCGACATCGGCAACAATCAAGCCGACGCGTCCGTCGGGGTAGGGGAGAAAGTCATAGTAGTCGCCGCCGACGGTCCGGCAAGGGGCGTTGTAACCGGCGAGGTCCAGCCCAGGAACTTGCGGCGCGGCGGTGGGAAGGAGCCGCCGTTGAATCTCGGCCGCCTGCGCCATGTCCCTTGACATCAGCCGTTCGGTAGCTTCGACCTCGGCCAGGCGCGTGTGCTCAATGCGGATGGCGGCGACGTTGGCCATCACGGTGAGCAGACTCAAGTCTTCGGAATCGAATTCATGAATCAGATTCGGTGAATCGACGTAGATCAATCCGATCACGCGGCTGTCCGTTTGCAGGGGCACGGCGAGAATGCTGTGGACCTGCTGCTGGACGATGCTCATCCGGTCGCGAAATGCTTTGTCGGTTTGGGCGTCGCGCACCAGGAGGGATTGGCGCTCGTTGATGACGCGGTCCCGTACGCCGCGGCTGATGCGAAATCCTTCTCCGCGCACGGCCCGAACAACCAGTTCGTCCCCTTCGAGGCTCATGAGGACGCCGCGTTCGGCTCCGACCGCGTGGACGGACAAGTCCATGATGAGGTGGAACAGTTCGTCGAGCCCCATGTGCCCGGCTAATTCGCGGCCGGCCTCGATCAGGGCGCGAACCCGGGGGTTGGCGTCGATGCGGTCGCTCCGGGCCTCCCCGGGCTTCGCGCCGAGAATCCCGGACAAACTCGTTATGACCGTGCTGCCTCCGCTGGCTGTGGTATCGCCGGGCTCGACGAAGACGACGGTATCGGCCGCCGGCGCCGGGGCTCCGCCGAACTCGATCATGAGGTGCCCGGCGCTGATTCGGTCGCCGCTCGAAAGTGTGTGAGGCTCGCTGATTCTCTGGCCGTTCACCAGGGTGCCGTTCTTGCTTCCAAGGTCGGCGATTTTCCAGCCATCGCTGCTGAATTCGAACGACAGGTGTTGCCGGGAAAGGCCGATGTCCTCGGCGAAGCACAGTTCGCAGGCGCTCGATCGACCGAGCACGGTACGTTCGCGCTCCAGCAAATAGGAATGGGTGGATCCATCCGGGCCGGTGATGAGGATGGGGCGCGGCAAGATCTGGCGTTGCGGACTAGCCATGCTGCTAGCGTAGCCCACCTGCGGTGGGAAGTCTTGGGCCTGTGTTAGCCTAAGTTCTTGGCGTCGTTGCCGGAATGTCCGCTCATGTGAGCGAAAGCATCGTTCTTCGCACCTATCCGTTACGGGAAGCCGACCTCATCGTCAGTTTCTTCACACGCGATCAAGGCA
>DAIDIH010000099.1 GCA_027459465.1 Bryobacterales bacterium
GCTGCTCCGGATGATCCCCGCCGGTCAGGTTCAACCCCGGCCCGCCCGTGTCGAACGCGGCGACATCCTCGATCACCTGCGTCTGCCGCCGCCACACGTTGTACTTCGGCACCGACGCCGCCGGAAACGACCCCTGTGGCGACGTGTTCATCAGCACCACAATCCGCGACGGGTCCGGAAACGCCAGCGGCTTCAGCAGCACCGTGTCCACCACCGAGAAAATCGCCGTGTTCGCCCCGATCCCCAACGCCAGCGCCGCCACCGCCGTCAGCGTGAACCCCGGACTCGACCGCAGCAACCGCAGCGTATGCCGAAGATCCAGCAACAAATCCGTCCAAAAGGCTGCCATGCAACCTTTAGACGCCGAAGGTGTAGGTTTTGTTCGGAGCCGTTTTCGCCCTCAGTCCACCCGCGCCAACACCATCTTCCGGAATGCCCCGAAAACCTTCTCCATCTGCCCCGGCTTGTACGGATACAACTCCGGCGGATCCATCGCGTGAACCGTCATCCCGCTGTCTACCTCGAACACCAGCAGTTCCCCGTCCCGCGTCTCCCCGCAGTCGATCCCGAAATACTCCAGCCCCACCCGCTCGGCCACCGCCCGCAAGGCCCCTCCATGCCGCGCGGCGAAGTCTTCTTCGAAGCTCTCGAAAAACCGCGCCTCCTCCGCCCGTTTCTCCGCGCTCTCCGCCATCCCCGCGCTGATGTAGTGCACAATCCAGTCGCTAGAAACCGCCATATGGCATGCATATGGCCGCCCGTCGATCAGCACCACGCGATACTTGCGAAACTGCCCGCCCGCGCTCCGGTAGTCCACATAAGGAGCGATGTAAAACTCACTCTCCTTCCGCCCGGTCAGATACTTCGCAACGCCGGCCCCATCCTCCAACCTCGCCAGCCCCTGCCCCTTATGCGACCCCACCGGCCGCGCGATCTTCGGAAACCCGCCCATCTCCGCAAGCGCCCTCCGCGAAACCCGCTCCGTCACCGGCATCGCCACTCCCGGCGCCCCAACCAGCAGCCGCGAGACCGCGTCGCGCCCCAGCGCCGCGATCCGCCCCGCCGGACACAGCACCGGCTTCGCCCACCCCTCCAGCATCCGCGCCGCATGTCCGAGCACCGGCCCGTTCCGCTCGGACTCGCAGATCGCCACCATCGCCACGTCATGCTCCGGAATCGGATCCGGCGCGGGCAAATCCGGCGCCACATACATCGTCTCCAGCTCGATGTCCGAACCCTCCACCAGAAACTCGATCGCGTGGTTCTCCGCCAGATCTCCCGGACTCGCAATCACCAGCAGCCTCGCCGCCGGTCTCCCCCTCACACACCCCTGCCGGTAAACCTGCCGGATCCCCAGCGCCTGCGCTTGCAGCGACAACCCCGAACTCCGGTGCCCCAAAAGCTGCATCACCACCGAAAGATCCATCAGCGCATCCGCGTCGTCCTTGTCGCGCGCCGCCCGCTTGAGCAACTCCGCCCCCACCGGCGCCAGGTTCCCGCCCCGAAACGTCGCCTTCGCCAGCGCCGCCAGCCCGATCCGCGCCCTGCATTCCGCCTTGTCTGCGGCGTCCTCATGCACCCGCATACCATGCACCACGGGGCACTCTCGCCGCCCCCAGCTCGAGCGTCGCTCGCACCAGCCTGTCGATGTCTTCCTTCCGCGTCCGGTGATTCACGATCGCCGCCCGGATCGCTACCCGCCCCCCAATCACCGTCGTCGAAGGAGCCGCAATCCCGGATTCCTGCAAATCCGCCGCAATCTCCCGGTTCACTGCGTCCGAATCCTCGCACCGGTACCGGAAACAGACGATATTCAACGCAACCGGCGCCGCCAACTCCAGCTCCGGCTCCTCCTCGATTCGCCGCTTCAGATACCGCGCCAGTTGGCACGTCCTCGAAATCACCCTCCCCAGCCGCTCCGCCCCATACGCCTGCAGCGTGAACCAAACCTTCAGCGCCCGAAACCCGCGAGACTGATCGAACCCCAGATCGCACGGCCAAGGCGAACCCGCCGCCAGCCCGCGCCCCTCCCGCCGCAAATACCCAGCCTCGGAAACAAAAGTCCGCTCCTGCAGCGCCCCGTCCCGGATCAGTACAAATCCTGCGTCATAAGGAACCTGCCCCCACTTATGAAAATCGAACGCAATCGAATCCGCCCGCTCGATCCCCGCCAGCTTCCCAGCTAAATCCGGAGCCAGCATCGCCAATGCCCCAAATGCCCCGTCCACGTGGAACCAGACCTTCTCCCGCCGTGCAACCCTCCCCACCGCGGCCAGGTCGTCCACCGCGCCCGTATCCACCGTCCCCGCATTCCCCGCCACGAAAAACGGCGTCAACCCCGCGCGCCGGTCTTCCGCAATCGCCTCCTCCAGCGCCCCAACATCGATCCGAAACGCCCCGTCCACCGGAATCCGCCGCAGCGCTCGCGTCCCCAACCCCGCCACGTCCATCGCCCGCGCCACCGACTCGTGCGCCGCCGCCGATGCATACCCTACCAGCCGCTTCCCGCTCACCCCCTCGCTCCGTACGCCCGTCCCAACCGCCGCCGCCCGCGCAACCAGCACGGCCATCAAATTCGCCGCGGAAGTGCCCGTCACAAACAGCCCGCCCGCCCCCGCCGGAAACCCGAACAACTCCCGCATCCACTCCACAACCTGCCGCTCCACGCGGACCGGAACCTGGTTCCGCCCCGCCAGGTTCGCGTTCAGCCCCGCCGCCAGCATCTCCGCCAGCATCCCCACCGGCGTCCCGCCTCCATGCACCCATCCGAAAAACCCCGGATGCGCATTCCCCGCCGTATAAGGCAGAATCTCGCGAAGGAACCGCTCATGTAGCGCCGCAAGCTCCACCGGCGTCCACGGCAACTTCTCCCGAAACCCCTCCCGCACCGCCTCCGGACTCTCCTGCCACACCGGCCGCTCCCGAATCCGCTCGGTGTAAGTCAGAATATCGTCCAACATCCGGTGCGCTTGCGCCCGGAACTCCTCCCAATCCCGCGGGTCCAGCGACGCCTCCACGCCGCTCTCCATCCCGGTCACTTTCAGGGGCACAACCATAACCACCTGCCCCTCTATCGGTAAAACGCCCGAAAAACCTTAGCCCACCGCCCGCCTGCGCCCCAAACTCAAGCGATATGCGCCCCCGTCGCCTCCACATACAACGTGTAAATCGACTGGCTCGCCGCAATAAATAACCGGTTCCTTCGCGTCCCCCCAAAACACAAATTCGCCGGAATCTCCGGCAAAAAAATCGCCCCGATCCTCTGCCCCTCGGGCGAAAACACATGCACCCCGTCATAGCCCGGCCCCGCCCATCCGCACCCCGCCCAGATATTTCCGTCCTTGTCCGCCCGGATCCCGTCCGCCAGCCCCTCGCCCTTCCCCGGCCACACCGTCGAAACAAAACGCCGGCTGTTCCGCAGCGCCTTCCCATCCACCACGTCGTAAACCTGAATCACCTTCGGCGCCGAAGGATTATGCGTCGCCCCCGTGTCGCACACATACAGCAGCTTGTAATCCGGCGAAAAACACACCCCGTTCGGTTTATACAAATCGTCCGCCACCTTCGCGATCGCCCCCGTCTTCCCATCCACCCGGTACACCGCTTCCTTCAACTCGAACTTATGCACCGCCCCCTCGTACATCGACAGCGACCCATACCCCGGATCCGAAAACCAGATCCCCCCATCCGGATGCACCACAATATCGTTCGGCGCATTGAACGGCTTGCCCTCGAACTTGTCCGCAATCACCGTCACCTCGCCCGTCTGCTCATACCGCACCACGCGCCGGTTCAGGTGCTCGCACGAAAGCTGCCGCCCCTCATAGTCGAACGTGTTCCCGTTGCTGTTCCCGCACGGCTTCCGAAGCACGCTCACATGACCGTCTTCTTCCAGCCACCGCATCTGCCGGTTGTTCGGAATATCGCTCCAAACCAGGTAATTCCCCGCTCCGTTCCACGCCGGCCCCTCCGCCCACCGCATCCCCGTCGTCACCCGCTGAATCTCCGCCGACTTGATCCGGTACTTCTCAAAGCTCGGATCAATCGCAACCACATCCGGATCCGGATACCGGATCGGCTCCCGCCCGCTCCAGTCCCGGGCACTCTGCGCGGCCACCCGCGAAATCGCGGCGGCGGCCCCGCTCACGGCAAGTATCTGACGGCGCGTTGGCATAAACATATTCGCTCCGGGCCAGTATATATCGCCCGGCGGCCGGCGAGCGCGGCGGAGAATTCCCCGCGCCACGGCGACCTGGAACACACAAACCCGCCGCCTGCGCCCTACGCGAAGACACCCGCTCCCGCACTGGTCTCCGTCACATCCCAACCACCATTACCGGGAATCCCCCGTCATCCTTCGCCGCCGCTGATATCCTCGGCGCTTACGTTTCAAACGGTACGTACCCACTCGCTACCGAAGGAGCACCGGGCCCACCCCCCTGTGCGCCAACGCACGCCCCATCCCAAAACCGAACATCTCCACCCCACCCCACACCTCGCAAAATCATACACTTACCTCTGGTCCCCCACGTGCCCTAAACCCGGTGGGACTTGACTCCATGCGCACCCTGCTGCAGGACCTCCGCTTCGGCCTCCGCCTCCTCGGCCGCTCTCCCGGCTTCACCGCCGTCGCCATCTTCACCCTCGCCCTCGGCATCGCCGCCAACACCACCGTCTTCTCCTGGATCGACAAAATCCTCCTCCGCCCCTTCCCCGGAGCCGCCGCCGCCGGCCGCCTCGCCGTCCTCGAATCCGTCACCCAGGGCGCCCCCAACGGCGCCAACCAGATCTCCTACATCGACTATCTCGACTTCCGCCACAACTTACACTCCATCTCCGGCCTCACCCTCCACCGCGAAGACGTATTTACTCTCGGAGACTCAGTTACTAACTCCCAGGCCGTCTGGGGCGAAATGGTCACCGGCAATTACTTCTCAGTCCTCGGCCTCCGCCCCGAACTCGGACGCCTCTTTACTCCCGAAGAAGACTCGCCCGCCCTCGGCGCCTACCCCGTCGCCGTCATCAGTGACCGCCTCTGGCGCAGCCGCTTCCACGCGAACCCCTCCGTCATCGGCCAATCCGTCCGCGTCAACCGCCGCTGGCTCACCATCGCCGGCGTCACCCCGCCCGGCTTCGGCGGCACCATGCCCGGACTCGCCTTCGATATCTGGGTCCCCGTCACCATGGGCCCCGAACTCAGCCTCCTCACCGCCCGCAACTTCGTCCAGCGCGGCGACCGCAAGTTCTACTCGCTCGCCCGCCTCGCCCCCGGCTTCTCCCTCGCCCAGGCCCGCGCCGAAGCCCTCACCTTCTCCCGCCACCTCCAATCCGCCTACCCCGGAACCAACCGCGCCGTCACCGCCACCGTCCTCCCCATCTGGCAATTCCACAGCGGCGCCCCCGAGTTGCTCCTCAAACCCCTCCGCATCCTCATGGCCATCTGCGCCCTCGTCCTGTTAATCGTCTGCGCCAACGTGGCCAACTTACTCCTGGCCCGCTCCGTCGCCCGCCGCAAGGAACTCAGCATCCGCCTCGCCCTCGGCGCCAGCGGAGGCCGCCTCGGCCGCCAGTTATTCACCGAAACCCTCTTACTCGCCCTCGGCGGCGCCCTCGCCGGCCTCCTCTTCTCTACCTGGACCGCCAACCTCCTCGCCGCCATGGTCCCCCACATCAACGCCCCCGTCGCCCTCGGCTTCGACATGAGCGGTCGCGTCCTCGCCTTCACCATCCTCACCTGCGTCCTCGCCACGCTCTTCTCCGGAGCCGCCCCCGCCCTCTATTGGCTCCGCTCCGACGTCAACACCTCGCTCAAAGAAGCCGGCCGCTCCGGCGCCCAGGCCGCCCACTCCCACCGCACCCGCAATCTCTTGGTCGTCGCCGAAGTCGCCCTCGCCACCGTAGCCCTCGCCGGCGCCGGCCTCTTCCTCCGCAGCTTCATCAACGCCACCCGCATCGACCCCGGCTTCAACCGCAACAACGTCGTCCTCACCCGCTTCTATCTCGGCGGCAGCGGATTTACTAACTCCTCCCTTCAGCAGTTCTGCGTCAATCTCCGCGACCGTCTCCGTGCCCTCCCCGGCGTCACCGCCGTCACTTACTCCCACTACGCCCCCCTCGGCTCCAGCGCCGGCCCGTATGACACGGTCGACGTCGAAGGCTACGCCCCCGCCCCCGGCGAGTCCATGAACGTCAACGACTATCTCGTCGCCCCCGATTACTTCACCACCCTCCAGATCCCCCTCCTTGAAGGCCGCGACTTCCGCTCCACCGATGACGCCTCCGCCCCGCCCGTCTTAATCGTCAACCAGTCCTTCGTCCACCGCTACTTCCACGGCCAAAACCCCATCGGCCGCAAAGTCCGCTGCTTCGGCCGCTGGGCCACCGTCATCGGCGTCGCCAAAAATAGTAAATACTTCTACGTCACCGAAGCACCGCGCCCCCACTTCTTCTTCCCCTACCGCCAGAAGGCCGGCGTCAACGACCAACTCTACTTTTACGTCCGCACCGCCGGCCCCGAATCCGCCATCGAAGAGGAGATGTCCCGCCAGATCCTCTCGACAGACCCCAACATGCGCGCCTTCGACGTCATGCCCCTCCTCGCCTGGACCGAAGTGACTCTCCTCCCGCAGAAGGTCGCCGCTAACTTACTAACATCTCTCGGTTTGGTCTCTCTAATCCTCGCCGCTGTCGGCCTTTATAGCGTCATGGCTTATTCGGTTAGCCAGCGCACCCAGGAGTTCGGCGTCCGCATGGCCCTCGGCGCCAGGCCCCGCAACGTCTTCGCCGATGTCCTCCGCCGCGGCGCCACCCTCACCGCCGCCGGCCTCGCCGTGGGCTTAATCGCCACCCTCGCCGCCGGCCGCCTCTTCTCCCCCATGCTCGTCCACGTCACCCCCTACGACCCACTTACTCTCACCGCCACCGCGGCCTTCCTCGCCGCCATCGCCCTCCTCGCCAGCTACCTCCCAGCCCGCCGCGCCACCCAGGTCGACCCCATCCTCGCCCTCCGCTGCGAGTAGCAGTCGCTCCTACGGCAACAACCTTCTCCCCGTCCCCTCCAAATGCGGCGCAAACGCCTCTGCCTCCGCGCACCCGCACTCCATCCCCCGAAAACGCGAAATCACATCCTGCGCCGGATAGTAATGGTCCGGCCGCTGCGACGCGTGCGCATAACACGCCTCGCGCCGTAACTTCTCCACTGCCGTAATATCCACATACTCCACCGGCCGGAACCCAACCGTATCTTCGGCCACCTCGTAGTAATACAGCGCGAACCGCTCCTTCATCCTCACCCAGGCATCCTGCGCCAACATCGCCGCCGCCCGATGATCCGGATGCCGGTCCATCGGCCAATGCGTCAGCACCACATCCGGCGCCAACTCCTCCACCTGCCTGTCAAACTGCGAGTAAGTCGCCCCATCCACCACCGATCCCCCATCCCGCAATCCCGCAAACGCCGCCCGCGCCCCTAAAATCTTCGAAGCCCGCTGCGCCTCCGCCGTCCGCCTCGCCCCGCACGCCGCCTCGCTCGCGCTCCCGCATCCCCGCTCCCCGTGGTTCAGATACAAAATCGTCACCGAATGCCCCGCCGCCGCATACCGCGCAATCGTCCCCCCCGCACCCATACTCCGGATCCCCCGGATGCCCGCCCACCACCACAACCTTCAACTTACTCTCCGCCGCCCGCGCCCCAATCACTCCCGCCATCGCCGCCATCACACTCCGCCGAGTCACCCGCACACCCATCGAATCTCCTCCAGGAACACATCGCCCTAACCCTATCGCTCGCCCTCGCCCCGGGAACACTAACCCTCGCCCGATTCACTCTGACGCCTTCACCACCACCGCACAGCTTGGTTGGATCTTCTCCAAAACCCGTTCAATTTCCTTGACCGCCGGCAGTAGATCCTCAAAGTTCCCCGTTCTTCTTCCCCTTGAATCCCGCCCACTGTACCGTGTGCACGTCGTGTCCGGGCAAGCTGAACCGAAAATCGACCGGAAGGCGCTCGTCAATGAGCAACTTCATGCGATCCTGGCCAGAAGCGAATTCTTAGCCTCCTCAAGCGCCTCAATCGCCATCTCGCGCGTAACCGTCGGAAACTGCCGGAGGAAATCGTCCAGTGTCTTCCCACCTTCCAGGAAATCAATCAGGTTTTTGAACGGAACGCGCGTACCCCGAAAACACGGTGTCCCACCCATAACTTCCGGATCGGAGGTAATCACAGGCTCAACCATGGCTTCCCCCATTCTACGCCCACCCCGCACCCCTCCCGATGTGATAGCTTTTCCCCAAACGCTATGAATCCCACACGACGCACCTTTCTCTCTTCCACCCTCGCCGCCCCCGCCCTCGTCACCGCCATCCAGCCCGCCGCCACCGCCGCCCCGCCCCTCCAGGACAACCAACGCCTCACCCTTCGCGCCGCCATGGACCTCATCATCCCCGCCGCCGCTCCCATGCCCAAAGCCACGGATGCAGGCGGCCTCGGCTACATCGAACGCGTCCTCCCTTCCGCCCCCCGCCTCGCCGCCCAGCTTACCGAATCCCTCGCCGTCCTCGAAGCTTACAGCCTCCGCACTTACAACCAACCTTTCCCCCAACTTACTCAACCCCAACAAATCGCCCTCCTCCGCGAAATGGAAGACACCGCCCCGCCCCAGTTCGCCGCTCTCCGCGACCTCGTCTACGAGTCCTACTACACCCAACCCGCCATCTGGAAACTCATCGGCTACGAACTCTACCCAACCGACCACGGCGGTCCCCACATGGCCCCCTTCGACGAATCCCTCCTCGAAGACGTCCGCAAACGCGGCAAGCTCTATCGCGAGGTCTAACCATGCCGAACGATGAAGCCGACGTCTTAGTCATCGGTTCCGGAGCCGCCGGCGCGGCCCTATCCAAACGCCTCACCGATCACGGCGCCAAAGTCGTCTGCCTCGAACAGGGCGGCTGGATCAAACCCGGCGACTATCCTTCCTCCAGCCCCGATTGGGAAGTCCAGATCCACCGCGGTAACTTCCACTTCAACCCCAACGTCCGCCGCCGCTGGGAAGACTACCCCGTCTTACAAACCGGCGCCAATCCGCCCGACGTACTTATGTTCAACGCCGTCGGCGGCAGCACCCACCACTGGGCCGCCCACTTCCCCCGCTTCCACCCTTCCGACTTCCGCGCCCGCACTCTCGACGGCGTCGCCGCCGACTGGCCCATAACCTACCACGATCTCGAACCTTACTACGAAGCCAACGACCTCGAAATGGGAGTCGCCGGCCTCAACGGCGATCCCGCCAATCCACCCCGCTCGCCTCGCTCCACCCCCGTCCTCCCCATCGGCGTCCTCGGCGAAACCATCGGCAAAGGCTTCAACAAACTCGGCTGGCATTGGTGGCCCTCCGACAACGCCATCATCAGCCAGTTCTACGACAACCGCCCCGCCTGCCTCCTCCACGGTAAGTGTATGTTCGGCTGCCCCATCGGCGCCAAAGCCTCCACTGATGTTACTTACTGGCGCAAAGCCATCCGCAAAGGCGCCGTCGTCAAACCCTGGTCCCGCGTCCGCGAAATTACCGTCGACCAACGCGGCCGCGCCCGCGGCGCCGTATACTTAGACCGCACCGGCGCAACCCACTTACAACTCGCCAAAACCGTCGTCGTCTGCTGCAACGGCATCGGCACCCCCCGCCTCCTCCTCAACTCCAAATCCAGCCTCTTCCCCAACGGCCTCGCCAACTCCTCCGGCCTCGTCGGCAAAAACTTCATGGTCCACCCCTTCCGCACCTTCGAAGGCGTCTTCGAAGCCAGAATGGACGGCCACCTCGGCCCCTTCGGCATCCCCGCCATGAGCCAGCAGTTCTACGAAACCGACCCCAAACGTAACTTCGTCCGCGGCTACACCCTCCTCCTCGAACGCTCCTTCGGCCCGCTCCATCACGCCTGGGGCGGCTTCTCCAACAAACCCGTCCCCTGGGGCGAAACCCACCATCAGGTCATGCGCCGCCGCTTCCCCCACGTCATCCGGGTAACTGTCATGGGCGAAGACCTGCCCGAAGAATCCAACCGCGTCGAGATCGATCCCGACTTAAAAGACACCAGCGGCATCCCCGCCCCTCGCGTCGTCTATAGTTACGGCGAAAACAGTCTCAAGTTACTCGACCACGGCGCCAAAATGGCCCGCCACGCTTTGGAAGCCGCCGGAGTCCTCGAAATCCTCGACAGCGGCGTCGAAACCCCTGCCTACCACCTCATGGGCACCGCCCGCATGGGCACGGATTCCCGCCGCTCCGTCGTCGACAAAAACCACCGCGCCCACGACGTCCCCAACTTATACATTGTCGACGGCAGTTCCTTCGTCACCAGCGCCGCCGTCAACCCAACCTCCACCATCGGAGCCCTCGCCCTCCGCGCCGCCGATAAAATCTGGGAAGCCCGCAACGGCTGACTTACCGGAACGCCTCCACCGGCATCTCCCGCACCAGCCCCACCCGCGGCCGGAACGCCATGTAGGGCGCAACATCCCGCTCCACATCCATCCCCGGCGCCACCTCCACTAACTCCACGCCCTCCGCCCCCAACCGCAGCACCGCCCGCTCCGTCACAAACAAAACTTCCTGCCCATGTTCCCGCGCATAATCCCCGGAAAACGTGATCCGCTCCACCCGCTCCACAAACTTCTTCACCCTCCCCGCCGCCGCCACCCGCAGCCTCGCCCCGTCCCACTCCACCCGCGAACCCTGTGCGTCGAACGTCCCGCAAAACACCACTTTCTTCGCGTTCTGCGCAATCTCGATGAACCCTCCCGGTCCAATCAGATTTCCCCCAAGGTGCGACACATTCACGTTCCCCCTCTCATCCGCCTCGCCCATCCCTAGAAACGCAATGTCGATTCCCCCGCCGCTGTAATAGTCGAACTGCTCGATCGACGGCACAATCGCATCCATGTTCCGCGCCGCCCCGAACAGCCGGTCATCCAGCATCCTCCCGTTATGGACCCCCTGCTCCACGCTCATCCACAACTCTTCCTCGCTTCCCTGCTCCGCAATCACCCCGAAAATCCCGCCCGGCATCCCGAACCCGAAGTTCAGCGACGCGTCACGCCGTATCTCCATCGCCGCCCGCCGCGCAATAATCCGCCGCTCCAGTTTCGCCGGAACCTCCGCCGCCAATGCCCCTAAGTGCGCCCGCTTCCCCCCACTTACAGCCGGGTCATAACCCAGCCCGTAGAACTGTTCCTGTCCCGCATCCTCCACCACCGCATCCACCAGAATCCCCGGCACCCTTACGCTCCGCGCCGCCAGCGCCCCCGGCTCAACCACTTGCCGCACCTGCGCGATCACCTTCCCCCCGCTCGCCCGCGCTGCCAGCGCCAGCGTATGGATGTCCATATCGATCGGCTCTTCTTCCGGACTTACATTGCCCCGCGTGTCCGCGTAAGTACCCCGGATAATCGCCACATCAACCGGGAACGGCTTATACCGCAGCACCTCCTTCCCATCCACTTTTACTAACTCGACTAACTCATTCTTACTCCGCCCGTTACACCGTCCCCCGTCCTGCCGCGGATCCACAAACGTCCCCAGCCCCGAATGCGTGAACAACCCTGGCCGCCCCGCGCCGATCTCCCGCATCAACTGCTGCACCACCCCGCCCGGCAGACAGTACGCCTCGATCCTCTCCTCCCGGATCATCTGTTGTATCTTCGCCGACCACGTAAAATGCGCCGCGATCACCTTCTTGAGCATCCCCTCGTGCGCGAACCGGTTCGTCCCTAGCGCGCCCCGGTCCCCCAGCCCCAGCGAGTGCACCAGCGTCAGGTCCCGCGGATGCCCCGTCTCGAGAAACCGCCGCTCAATCGCCTCGAACACCGCCTCCGCCGACACCATCCCCGCCCCATTCCCGCTCACGGCAACCGTCGCCCCGTCGCCGATCATCGCCGCCGCGGCATGCGCGGTCATCATTCGCGCCCGGCTCATCGGTTCCCGAACACCGGCTTGCGCTTCTCGCGAAACGCCCGCACGCCCTCTTGGCAGTCTTCCGTCCCAAGCGCCTCCGCCGCCGCCGCCGCATGCTGATGCCGCAAATCCGCGTGCATCGTCCCCAGTAGCCTCTTAGTCAGCCTCATCGCCACCGGCCCGTTCGCGCACAACTTACTAACCCACTCCGCCACCTGCCCATCCATCGCGCCCTCATCCTCAACCACCGCGTTCACTAACCCCCACTGAAGCGCCGTCTCCGCCGTCACCGGCGCGCCTACCAGCGTCATCTCCGCCGCCCGCGCCGCCCCCACCGCCTCCGCCAGGTGCCGCACGCCACCCCATCCCGAAATCATCCCCAGCGTCACCTCCGGCGCCCCCAGCTTCGCCTGCCGCACCGCCACGCGCAAATCCGCCGCCAGCGCCAACTCCAGCCCTCCGCCCAACGCATGACCGTTGATCGCCGCAATCACCGGCTGCCTCAGCCCCGCAATCTTCTCGAACGCGTCAATCCCCGGCAGAATCCAGTCCCGCCGCATCTCCTCCGGCGTCAGCGCGCCCCACGCCGCAATGTCCCCGCCCGTCGAGAAAAACCGTCCGCGCCCGCGCACCACCACCACCCGCACCGTCCCATCCGCCGCAATCTCGTCCGCCAACTCGCCCAACCGCCCCACCATCGCCCGATTCAGCGCGTTCCCCTTCTCCGGCCGGTTCAAAACAATCTCGGCCCACTTACAGCCCGCTTCCTCATGCCGCGTGTAAAGTATCTCGGTTTCCATCGCAATCTCAAAATCTCGGTACCGTCAATCCACCGTCCACCGTCACCGCCTCGCCCACTGTGTACGGCAACTTCCCCTCCGCCATCGCCCGCACCACCGCCGCCACATCCTCCGGCTTCCCCCACCGCCCCATCGGCACGCCGCCGCCCGCAATCAACGCATCGTATCGCTCCTTCACCGGCCGCGTCATGTCCGTCTCGATGATCCCCGGCCGCACCTCGTACACCCCGATCCCCGCCTCCGCCAACCGCACCGCAAACAACGTCGTCGTCATCGACGACGCGCACTTCGACACGCAGTACTCCCCGCGGCTCACCGAAACCGCCGCCGCGTTCGACGACGTAATGTTGATGATGCTCCGGTGCTGCCCGCCGCCCCCGCCCTGCTCAAGCATCCGCCGCGCGGCCGCCTGTGAAAGAAAAAACACCCCCCGCGTATTTACTCCCATGCACCGGTCGAAACTTTCGGGAGTAACATCGAGTAAGTCGCCCCGCCGCATCGCCCCAACGCCCGCGTTATTCACCAGGCAATCCAGCCGCCCCCACGCCGCAATCGCCGCATCCACAATCTCCCCATGCCGCCCGAGATCGGCGACATCCCCCTGCACCACCCGAACCTCCGCGCCCAGCGCCCGCAGCAGTTCCCGCTCTTCTTCCCCCTCCCGGTCATGCGCAACAACTTGAAACCCCGCCTCCGCCAGCGCCACGACGCATGCCCGTCCAATCCCCCGCGCCGCCCCCGTCACAATCGCCACCGGCCGCCCGGCCACATTTGCTGTCATCGTTCCATTCAGTCCCTTATGGAAGCCTACCAGTAAGGAAGGCGACCCGCGCATCACCACCCGGTCTTCGATAAACTGAGTCATCCGCCGCGGATCCCGAAGGGATACCATGAAAGCCGTCGTTTACCAAGGCTTCGGCACACCCGATATTCTGCGTGTGCAGGAAATCGACAAGCCCGTTCCCGGAGACGGCGAGGTCCTCATAAAAGTCCGCGCGGCCTCCGTCAATCCCCTCGACTGGAAGCTCATGAAAGGCGGACCACCCCTCGCTCGCCTGCTCCTCGGCCTGGGCAAACCGAAAATCAAACGTCCCGGCGTCGACGTCGCGGGCGTTGTCGAAGCCCTCGGCAACAACGTCGCCGGATTCAAGCCCGGCGACCAGGTGTTCGGCACATGCGTCGGCGCCTTCGCCGAGTATGCAACCTCCAAGTCCGCGCCGCGCGTGAAATCCGCGTTAGTCCGCAAGCCGCCAAACGTGACGTTTGAACAAGCCGCCGCTGTACCCGTTGCCGGGCTGACTGCCTTGCAGGGCCTCCGCGACTTAGGCAAAATTCAGCCGGGCCAGAGCGTCCTGATTAACGGCGCCTCGGGAGGAGTCGGCACGTTCGCCGTCCAACTCGCAAAATCGTTCGGCGCCTACGTCACCGGCGTATGCAGCACGGCCAACGCCGATCTCGTCCGCTCGCTCGGCGCCGATCGCGTCATTGATTACACGCAACAGGATTTCACCAACGCCGAGGAACGCTACGACCTCATTTTCGACTGCGTTGGGAATCGTTCGCTATCGGCCTTGCGGCGCGCCTTGCATTCCCAGGGAACGCTCGTCTGGATCGGACTGCCCCCTGACGCTTCCCTGTCCCGTTTCCCCGCCCGCTTGCTCGGCGCGCTCCTGGTCTCACCCTTCATCCGAACCAGAACCGCCTTCTTCATCGCGAAAGTCAATCAAAAAGACCTCACCACTCTGGGCGAACTTCTGTCCACCGGACAGCTAAGACCGGTCATCGCCAAACGCTTCACCTTGAACGAGGCGCCCGACGCTCTCCGCTACCTGGAAACCGGCCACGTCCGCGGAAAAGTAGTCCTCACTCCGGAATCCCAGCCACGAACCATCTAAGAAATGGCCTGACGTCGATAACCTGCCCGCATCGCCCTTCCCGCCAGATCCCCCGGCGCCGCCCCCAAGGCCCATCAACGCGAGATTCAAATCGCACGTCTTACGGCTTCTTTCGGTCGCGCAACGCCGCCTCTGCTTCCGCCTTCTGCTTCGCCTCCGCAACCAGAGCCTGAAACTGCGGATCCCCGTGAAGCGATTTCAGGTTCTCATCCGTCCCGATCGCCCCCGCCACCAGCGGCCCGCCGCCGTGCTCTACCGATTCACGAAGCAAAGCGAGTGCCTGTCGCCGGCGCCCTGACATCGCATCGTCGCACGCCAGGTTGTAGGCGGCGATCGCGGTGCGGATATGGTCAAGTCCCAGAACGCGCCGATCGGTCTCCAGCGCTTCACGCAGGTACTTCTCAGCTTCCCTGTAGCGGTGCTCGTCCGTCAGCAGCGACCCCAGGTTCGAGAGCGTCGCCAGAGTGTCCACGTGTTCCGGGCCAAGCACCCGCCGCTGGCTCTCGAGCAATTCGCGATACCTCGTTTCCGCCTCACCGGGCCGTTTGTCGTTTTGCAAGGCACTGGCAAGCGTCGACATCAGTCGCAAGGTTTCCGGATGCTCCGGCCCAAACACACGCCGGCTGGCGTCGAGCGCGCTGCGCAACAGTGTCTCCGCTTCCCGATACCGGCCTTCCCCGCGCAGCGCGAGGGCAAGATTGGCCTCCGACTCGATAGTCCCCGGATGCTCCGGCCCGAGCACTCTTCTCTGCATGGCGACGGCTTCCCGCGATACTTGTTCCGATTCCTTATACCGGCCCTCCTCCAACAACTCCGCGGCCACCGCCGTCATCGCACTGAGCGTGTCGGGATGGTCCGCACCCAAAACTCTGCGGCGGCGCTCCAGAGTATCGAGCGAGAGCCGCATCGCTTCCACGCGATGACCTTCGCGCCGGAGCAAGTCGGCGAGATTCCCTTCGGCGGCCAGCGTCAGACGGTCGTCGGCTCCGAGCGCCCGGCGGCGGGCGGCGAACACTTCGCGGTACAACTTCTCTGCTTCCGGGTACTTCCCCTCCGCGGACAGAGCGATGGCAAGCCGGTTCTCGGATCGTAAAGTGTCTTCGTTCCCCGGCCCCAGAGTTCGAAGCTGCGCCTGTAGCACGCTGCGTTGTATCTTCTCGGCCTCCCGGCTGTGGCCGGTTTCTCCGAGCACCATCGCAAGTTCGCTCTCCGGACGCAGCGTCACCGGGGCGTCCGGCCCGAGCACCGCCCGGCCCAGTTCCACCGATCGCGCAAGCAATGGCTGCGCCCGCGAATCAAGCCCAAGCCGCTGGTAAACGTCGGCCATGATGTACATCATCTCCGCCTGTAGCTCCGGATCGCGGCTCAGCCCCTTCCCGATCTGCGCCGAGGCCCGGTCCAGGATCTCGCGCGCCGTCACGCTGTTCCCGCGCGACTCGCTCGGGTTTGATACCTGGAACATGTTCGCCATGAATTCCGTAATGCGCGTCGCCCGGTCGCGTTCCCTCCGCGCGCGATCCCGCTCAATCCGCGTTTGCCGCAGTTGCGCATACTGCAGAATGCCCGAGCCAACCAATAGCACCGCGGCAAGCGACGCCGCCGCGGCGCCGAACCGGTGGCGTCGCACATACTTCCGTAGTCGATACCCGGCGCTCGCCTGTCTTGCCTGCACGGGCTCATGTCGCAGGTACCGGCGGATGTCGGCCGCCAACTCCAACGCTGTGCCATAGCGCCGGTCGCGCTCCCGTTCGAGCGCCTTCATCGTGATCGAATCGAGATCCCCGCGCAGAAGCTTGCGCGACACCCCCGGCGTCGCGCGGCGCACCCCTGCCAGCTTGGAACCGATCCTCGTGCTCGGAAGCGGCGGGTCGCTCTCATGCAGTTGCCGGAACACCTCAACAATCGTTTTGTTCCGCCACTCACTCCGATCGAAGGGCTCCGTCCCGGCGAGCAACTCGTAAAGAATCACCCCCAGCGAATAGATGTCCGCGCGTGTATCCACATCCTGGGCGCCCATTCCCGTCTGTTCCGGGGCCATGTACCCGGGCGTGCCGACAAAGCCGCCCACTCGGGTCAACATGCCCTCGCCGCCCTCCACCGGACTCACACTCTTCGCCAGGCCAAAATCGATAACGCGCGCCGCCGCCTTGCCATCCACTTCCGACACGAGAATATTGGCCGGCTTCAGGTCGCGGTGGATGATCGCCTTTTGATGCGCGTGCTGCACGCCCTCGCAGACCTGGATAAACAACTCCAGACGCTCGGCCAGACCAAGCCCATGCTCCTCGCAATACTTCGTGATCGGGAGTCCGGGCACGAACTCCATGACAAAGTACGGCTGGCCTTCCGCCGTCCGCCCGGCATCGAAAACCTTGGCGATCGCGGGGTGTTCCATCATCGCCAGCGATTGCCGCTCCGCCTGGAACCGCTGCAGCGTCGTCTCGTCGTACATCCCCGCCCGGATCAGCTTCAGCGCAACGCGCCGCTGAACCGGAGCCGTCTGCTCGGCAAGCCAAACCTGCCCCATACCGCCTTCGCCAAGCTTTTTGAGCAGCCGGTACGGTCCGATCGCCTGTTCCCACACCGCGGCCGCGCCTGCGGCCGCAGCCGCTCTCTGCTCATCGGGCGGCATGGCCCGGGTCTCAGCCAGTGTTTCTTGGCTTTCCTGCCCGGCTTTGCCAATCGAGTCCAGCGCGCACCTTCTATGCCCCGCAAGTCTACCATGCGGTGCCCGGCGTCACGCTCTTACCCGCAGCTATGTCAAGGCCGGCAGGGTTTTTCTCGCCGCCCCATCCGGGTCGTTCTTCGCCTCGCAGGTGTCGCCTAAAAGCATCGTCTCCCCGCGCTCGCTCGTATACTTCGGCCACTTGGGCAGCCCGCCGCCATTCGGATTCCCCGTCTTCATGAACTGCAGCAACGCGCCCGCCATCTTCCTCGACAACGCCCTCGGCCGCGGCCCCCCGCCCGTGTGACTCAGCATCACATCCGTGTTGTAAAACCAGAAGCAGATATCGAGCGTATGGAACGCCCGCATCCGGTTGTCGAACAAAGGAGGCTGCCACGTGAACCAATCCACATACACCGGCGCAGGCTGTTTCGACTTCGCGTCCGCCAGCGCCACAACGCTCTGCCGGTTGCTGCTCACCAGCGACCAGATCTCCACCGGCTTCCTCCCCGGAAACGCCTTCGCGTAAGCTTCCACCACCTCTCTCGCCTTATCCCCCAGCCCGTGGCCGCCGAAGCCCGTTCTCACCTTCACTTTCTCGATCACCTCATCGAGCGTGATCGCCTCCAGCGCCGAGTCCGTCCAACTCGGCGACTGCTCGTTCTCCACTGAACTGATGATCATCGGCACCTGCGCCGCGCTCGGCGCCGCAACCGGATCGTAGGGATGCTGCGGCAGAATGGTCCCGTCCACCACGGGAACGAACGAGCGCATCATCCCGCCGGCCAATCCTTTCTTCTTCCGCAAGCTCTCCGGCGCCCGCATCGCAATCGCGTAGAACTCTTTCCACGGCATCTCCTGCAGCTTCGAAACTTCCGCCGGTGTAAGTCCGGCCTCCTCCACCACGGCCGCGCCGAGGCTCTCTGAGTAATCCTTCTCACCCGATTTCCGCAGTGCCCCGCTCAAAACGACCGCCTTGTGGAATAGCCCTTTGGCGCTAGGCATCGCGGTCAGGATGGAAACCTTGGCCCCGCCACCCGACTGCCCGATGATCGTCACATTGTCCGGATCGCCGCCAAAATTCGAAATGTTGTCGCGCACCCATTCGAGAGCCGCCACCAGGTCCAGCATCCCCGCGTTTCCCGACGCGGCGAACTTCTCCCCGCCCACGCCTGCCAGGTCGCAGTAGCCGAACGGCCCCAGCCGATGATTCATCGAACAGAACACCACATCGCCCAACCGCGCAAAGTTCTCGCCGTTGTATCCGTCCTGCTCGATCCCGTTGCCATTGATAAACCCGCCGCCGTGAATCCAAAACAGCACCGGCCGCTTCTTGCCATCGCTGAATCCCGGCGTAAGAACGTTAATCCGCAGGCAATCCTCATTTACATCCCCATAGTTCCAATGATCCCGGAACGAGCCGAACGGATTGTGATACCGGTTGTCCATGCTCTGCGCCGCCGAGTTCGCCCACCACAGCGCCGGGAACACATCCGCCCAAGGCTTGGGCTTCTGCGGCGGCATGAACCGGTTCGCCCCCGACGTGTCCGCCCCATACGGCATGCCGAGGAAATAGGAAATCCCCCGGAGCTGATAGCCCCTGACCTTGCCGTACTCCGTCTGCGTCAAGGCGATTTTGTCGCCAACAAACAGAATCTGTTTCTCCGCCGCGCCCACAACAGCAAGCTCCGGAGTCGCGGACAAATTCGATCCGGCGGCAATCCCCGCCGAAGTTACTCCCAGTGTTTGAACAAACCTGCGTCGGTTGGATGTCATTTTTTCACTCCTTCAGCCTGCGCCAGTATATCCGAATCCAACCCAAACCGGACGGCGCTCCGCGCAATCCCGCCCAACGTCCTACGGACCCCGGACTGCGTAACCGAGCCGCGCCCGCAAGGAAGCGTCCCCCTTGCAGCGCCCCCAAGCGCGACTAAGTAAGCCTCGAGCCCGGTTTTGGCAAACAATACGGCGGCATTACGCTCCCCGGACCCATCGCCGGAATCAGCGTCCGCCATACGACGCGACAAATTCCGGCGGCCTCTAGCCGGGTATCATGTCATCTAGACAATCGGCAGTCGGTGCCGCATGAAAATCGACGCCTGGACCCATTTCCTCACGCCAGCCTACCTTCGCCACCTGGAGGAACAGGCTGCGAATGCTCCCCGCATCGGCGCGTTTCTCCTCGCCAACCGCGCCTTGCATGATCTCGAATTCCGGTTCAACGTCATGGACGCATTTGACGAACACCGTTAGGTCCTCACACCAATTCCCGGACCCCACATTCACGCCCCCGGCGCGGGCCGTACCGGCGCCATCGCCGATCTCATCCGGCGCAATAACGATGAGATGGCGGAAACCGTCACCCGGCATCCGTCCCGCTTCGCCGGTTTCGCGGCGGCTACTCCCATTGCCGACCCCGATGCCGCCGCGGCCGAAGCCATCCGCGCCGTCCGCCACCTGGGGGCGCTGGGCGTTCAGTGTCTTTGACCGTCACCCCGCCCTGAGGTTGATCGTCCACCACGGAGGAGCGATGATCCCTCATTTCTCTGGCCGCATCGAGAGGATTCCCTTCTTTACTAAGTTGGATCCGGCGTTGCGGGAAGCGATCGGATATCTTCCAAGGCAACGCGCGCCGCCTCCTGGCCATCCGCCGAGGGGAGTCGCCGCTATCCGTTCCTTGAATCACTGCAGATGGCGTCCCAGCGCTTGCATCTGCTCGGCGACCCGAAACCAAAGCCGGCTATGCACCAAAACCAGAGGCGCAAACGGATGCTCCGCGATCAGCCCCGCACCTCCCCAAAGCGTCGCCGCGTAGATCCTCCGGCTAAACCACAAGTCATAGCAGGCCAGTAACACCAACATTCCGTAGCAAGGTTGAAGTCCGCCGGGTTCGTCGGGCTCGGCTCCCGCACCACCCACATGAACCCAAACGTGCTGTTCAACCACTGCTTCCAGTTCCCCGCCGCATCCGTCCGCTCGGTATCGTGATTCCAGTACCTGTACTTCGTCACACTCCCATCCGCCGTCGTCACCGTCGATGTCCTGCCAAGCCCATCGTACACATAGCTCGTCCAGGCCGTCGCCGGTCCGCACCTGATGTCCGTCCGGACATTCAGGCCGGGCAGCGCGATGGTCTGCGAGTGCACGCTTCCCGTGTTCATGTTCGCGCACGCCGTCGCCTGATTCGCGCAGGGATAAAAGTTCAGCGACAGCACGCTCGATCCGCCCGCCTGCGTCGCAGCCAACCCAGTGAGCTGCAGCCGGTCGTTCCAGGACGACTGCTCAGTGACCCCGTTGCCCAACGCCAAGCTCGACACGTTCCCAGCCGCCGTGTAAGCGACCGACGCATAGTTCGCTTAGGTGGATCCGTTCTGCACGCTTTGCACGCGGCCCGCCGTGTAGGCCGTACCGTGGCCAGACGGACGTCTTACGATCCGCCCAGCGCCAATAAGTAAGCGTCGAGCGCGTCCAAATCCGGCTTCGACAACTTATACGGCGGCATGATGCTCCCTGGACTCATCGACCGCGGATTTTCCAGGTGCTTGTCCAGCCACACCTTCGTCCGCCGCTGTCCCACC
>DAIDIH010000100.1 GCA_027459465.1 Bryobacterales bacterium
CGCCAGCTCCGGCACCGAAGCCTGCATCCGGAACGCCAGCTCATACTGCGAAATCCGCGTCTCGATCTCCGGATCCCCGTACTCGGCCAGGTGCCGCTGGTTCAACTCGTCCAGCGTGTCCAGATACGCCCGCCGGTCCGCTCGCCCAAACCCCCGCGGATCGCTCAAGTACAACACCGGATCCCCCGACGACCGGAATCCGCGAATTTGTCCAATTGTCCAGGGAGCGGAACGTTCTGCTACAATCTCTGCCGATTACCCAATGGGCTCATTCAACATCAGCATCCCACGCTCAGGACGCTCCCTCGCTGAAACGCTGGGCAGGCTCCCCCCAGCGTTTAAGGACCAAGCCCAGAACGGCTTCGTCGTGCTTGCTGGCCTCCACCCGCAACACTTTGCTGCGATACTTACCTCAGTCATAGGCGCACTCGAGAGCAAACGGGCTCCCCTCGAGTACCTCGAAAGAAACCTATCGCTTCCGCCGAGCGAATTGGGCGCCCTCTTCGCCGCGGCCATGTTGATGGTGCCAATTCTGGCCGAGGTAGGCAAGGCCGACGAATTTGTAGAACTGGCGGTCAAGACAGAGTTATTACCGCGCGATCTCGCGGGCAAGATTCAGCCGTTCATCGACGCCGTAGTCCTACAACGATCTCAGATTCAGAGGGCCATCCGACGCGCGGAACTGCAGACGCAGGCCCTTCCCTCCCTGACTCGCATGGAATTGGCAATCGACCTTCGGGTCGCGTTCGACGATGATCACGTCACCGATGCAGTGCCCGTAGTTGTGATTTATGTCGCCACCGACGCCGACGGCGGCGAGATCTGGTTCCAGGCGTCTAAACAACAGATGCAGGACCTAAAGAACGACGTCGACGAGGCGATACGAAAGATGGACATTGCGGAGGCGTGGGGCGGCAGGGAGACGGAGAAATGAACCCGCCGGTTTTTCAAGGGCCCCACTTCACAACATGGACTACCCTCTATACAGCTCTCGGCGCGACCCTCTACTGGAGCAGGACCGGGCGCGACAAGCTCAAGGTTTATGTCCTATCAGCGCTGCTCGATACACTCCGCGTGCCGAACGGGCGATGGAGGCACGCCTTTGAATTCACGGTATTTATCGTTTTCGGATGCCTCGTAGGCATTGGAATCGCGAGCCCAACGACCGTGGCTCAGGCGATCACGGCGGGCTTTGCGTGGACAGGATTTGTGGCGAAGAAAGGCTAAAATCTTAGATGAGGAGTGGGCTCAAATGAGTGATCGCACCTACGGTCGAATTGCGAATGCCTTACTGCTGCTGGGCGTCGGATCCGCCTTGCTGTTCGACTCGGGAATCGTGAGCCACGTGGTCGCTGGGACCGTTGGTATCCTCGCAGGGGCATTGGCCTTCGTTCTTTACTTCTGCAACAAGTACGTGGCGGGAGCGCAGCACAACGGAGAGCTGACCGCCGCGGTGGCTTCGCGCGCCGAAAAGCCAGCCGCACCAGCGTCGACCGAAGCACAGGATGCCCTCTCAGCAGCACAAGCTGTCTTGTTTGCGGTCGACATGCACCTCCGAACGGGCGTGCGGGAAAAGAGCGCCACATGGTCAGGTTATTACAACGCGGAATTACTTCAGACTGTTCGGGCGGCATTCGGCCCTGAGGCGATTCGTCGCCAAGCGGCACACATGTGGCTCTCGCACTACGCGACACACCACGCCAGAACACTGCGGTGGAGTGTACCTAAAGACACAAGCATGGCCTTAATGCGGCCAGAGGTGGAACTGTCACCAACGGAAGTCGCGGCATGTGCCGTCGAGATCGTCAGCAATCTTGCCGTCGCGGACAAAGCCAAGGAGTGGGAGTACACCTTCGGTCCGCAGGGCCTTCGAATCTCGCTCAGGGGCGCCCAATACCGCTATCCATCGTCGCAAGAGCGGCACTTGGACCCCGAGGCCCTATTCGCCGATATCAGCTGAGCCCGGGGACGGCATCTGCGATGCCGACGAACACGCACGTCCGAACGCCTCAACCCCTCATGGCGGGGCGGATACCGTCGAACACGGAGATTCGGGAGCGACAGAGCAGGACAAGAGGATGCGTCCCACGCGAGACGGGGATCAAGCGAGAACGCCGGTTGTCGCACCCTCAGTCGCCCCCAACAGGTCGTGCGCGACCACTCCAAGACTGAGCAGCGAGGCCAAACTCAGCACTCGCAACCCCTCTACCCCCGAACGTCCCATCGCGTACTTCATTTCGCGGCCCCCGGTGAGGTATTCCGCATTCTGGAGGGACGACGGTCCCTCAAGATTCCAGAGATGCGAGGTGCCCCCTACCCCAACACCCGCTTCACCACATTCCCCGCCACGTCCGTCAGCCGGAAGTGCCGCCCCTGGAACTTGTAAGTCAGCCGCGTATGGTCCACGCCCAGCCGGTTCAATATCGTCGCCTGCACATCGTGAATATGCACCGGATCCGACACGATGTTATAGCAGTAATCGTCCGTCTCGCCCAGCGAAATCCCCGGCTTGATCCCACCGCCCGCAAACCACATCGTGAAGCACCGCGGATGATGGTCCCGCCCGTAGTTCTCCTGCGTCAACTTACCCTGGCAGTACACCGTCCGCCCGAATTCCCCGCCCCAAACCACCAGCGTGTCCTCCAGCAACCCCCGCTGATGCAAATCCTGAACCAGCGCCGCCGAAGGCTGGTCCACGCTCTGGCACTGCAGCTTCAAATCCCGCGGCAAGTCGTTGTGCTGGTCCCAACCCCGCTTATACAACTGTACAAACCGCACGCCGCGCTCCACCAGCCTCCGCGCCAGCAGACAATTCGCCGCGTAACTCCCCGGCTTCCGCGCCTCCGGCCCATACATCTCAAACACATGGTCCGGCTCCTTCGACAAATCCATCAGATCCGGCACCGACGTCTGCATCTTGAACGCCATCTCAAACTGCGAAATCCGCGTCTCAATCTCCGGATCCCCATACGCCGTCGCCCGGATATGATTCAACTCCGCCTCCGCATCCAGCATGTCCCGCCGCTCGTCGCGGCTGATGCCTTGCGG
>DAIDIH010000101.1 GCA_027459465.1 Bryobacterales bacterium
ACGACGAAAGAAGCGATCACAAAAGCGCTGAACGAAGCGTTCGCCTATTGCGAATCGACCTACGCGGGGATGACGGACGCCGACGCCGCGCACATGGTGAATTTGTTCGGCATGAAGATGACCAAGCTCGGCGTGCTGGACTTCAACGTAGCCCACACGTTTGAGCACTACGGGAACCTGGTGACCTATATGCGCATGAACGGCATGGTACCGCCGTCGAGCCAGCCTCGCAAGTAGCGGCCCGGGGCCGCGCGTTGCGTATCATGGTTTTTGTGGGGGTTCGCTGAGTGCGTCGTTGGTTGAAAAGGAGTCTGAAGTTATGAATAATTCCGTGCTGGTCCCGATGGTGGTGGAGCAGACAAGCCGGGGAGAGCGCGCCTTTGACATTTATTCGAGGTTGCTGAAGGAGAACATCATTTTCCTTGGCACGCCGATTGATGACAACGTCGCGAATCTCATCATTGCGCAGATGCTGTTTCTGGCCGCCGAAGACCCGGAAAAAGACATTTCGCTGTACATCAATTCGCCGGGTGGTTCAATTACGGCGGGTCTGGCGATTTTGGACACGATGAACCTGATCGAGCCGGACATCGTGACCTACTGCGTGGGACAGGCGGCGTCGATGGCCGCGGTGCTGCTTGCCTGCGGCGCCAAAGGGAAGCGGTACAGCCTGCCGCATTCGCGGATCCTGATTCACCAGCCCTCGATGAGCGGACTGGCGGGCCAGGCCGCCGACATTGACATCTACGCGAGAGAGATTCTGCGGATGCGCGAGAGCCTGAACGGCATCCTCGCCAACGCGACCGGGCAACCGGTGGAAAAGGTGGCGCGCGACGTCGATCGCGACTACATCATGGAGCCCGAACAGGCTCTGGACTACGGCATGATCGATCGGATCATCTCGAGCCGCAACCTGCAGCCGGTGCCGACCCGGTAGCGGAGTTTTCCGGGTAATTCTCCGGGCCCGCCCACGACAGTCTTAGGGAAAAGGCTGCCGGCGGCGGGCCCGTTTGTTTTCCGACGGCTCGTAACCTTCCCTGCCCCGCACGGTAGTCTCCGGTGAGACGCTTTTCCCGGATCAAATCCGGCTCGGGCTGCGTAATTACCGTATAGGCTGAGGCAAGGAAACAATGAAGACCATCGGGCAGGACATTCGTTTTTCGCTGCGCACGCTGAAGAAGTCCCCGGTGCTGACCGCCGTGGCGGTTCTGTCGCTGGCGCTCGGCATCGGAGCGAATACGGCGATTTTCACGCTGCTCGACCAGATGCTGCTGCGTCTGCTGCCGGTCGAGCACCCCGAGCAACTCGTGCTGCTGGCCCGGCATGGCGATAACTACGGAAGCAACTGGGGCATGAACGCCGTGTCCTTTCCGATGTACGACGACATCCGGCACCACAACCAGGTGTTTACGGATATGTTCTGCCGCTTCCCCTACGATTTCAGCCTCACCGCCGGCGGCCGGACCGAACGCGTCAGCGGTGAGTTGGTTTCGGGCACGTACTTTCCGGTACTGGGTGTGAAGGCCGTAATTGGACGCACAATCCGGGAAGAAGACGACGACAAACCGAATGCGCATCCGGTGGCGATGTTGAGCTACGACTACTGGCAGACGCGATTCGGAGGCAGCCGGAGCGTGCTCGGCAGCACGATTCTGCTCAACGGGCATAACTATTCGGTGATCGGCGTGTCGCAGCCGGGCTTTGATGGCGTTGAGTTAGGCCATATCAGCCAGGTTTTCGTGCCCGTGATGATGAAGGAATGGGTGACGCCGCTGTGGAACGGGCTGAAGGACCGGCGGTGGAGCTGGGTGAACGCGTTCGGGCGGCTGAAACCCGGCATGACGCGCGAGCAGGCGCAGGCGTCGCTGGCGCCCTACTATCATTCCCTGCTCGAAATGGAGGTGAAGGAGCCGGCGTTCCGCAACGCGTCCCCGTTCGAGCGGCAGTCCTTCGTAAAGGGGACACTGGAGGCTCTGCCGGGGTCGCAAGGACGGTCCTATGTCCGGCAGATGATCGCGAAGCCGCTGTGGGTGCTGATGGCGTTGACGGCGGGCGTGCTGCTCATCGCGTGCGCGAATGTGGCGGGACTGCTGGTGGCGCGGGCGGCGGCCCGGCAGAGGGAAATCGCGATCCGGTTATCGCTGGGCGCGAGCCGCTTGGTTCTGATCCGGCAACTCTTAGTCGAAAGCCTGCTGCTGGCGGGCGCAGGCGGGTTGGCGGGCCTCGCGCTGGCTTCGTGGTCGGACCGGTTGCTGACAAGCTTCCTGCCCCCGGACACAGCTCAGTTGCACATTTCGACCACACCTGATCTGCGAATCCTGTTGTTCACTTTCGCGGTCTGCGTGATGACAGGAATTCTGTTCGGGCTGGCGCCGGCGTTGCAAGCGACGCGGCCCGATGTGGCGCCGGCGCTGAAGGACGAAGCGGGCGCGGTGATCTCAGGCGGCCATGTGCGATTGCGTAAGACGCTGGTTGCCGTGCAGGTGGCGCTGAGCGTGCTGTTGCTGGCGGGCGCGGGACTGTTCATCCGCAGTTTGAAAAACCTGCGGGACATGGGGCCGGGGTTCAATACGGGGAAACTGATCTCGTTTGAGGTGGACCCGTCGCTGAACGGATACACAAGCGAACGGACGAAATCCTTCTACCGGCTGCTGACCGAGCGGTTGAGCGGGGCGCCGGGTGTGCAGTCCGTGGCGCTGGCCGCGGTGCGCATTCTCGAGTTCAACGAGTGGGACAGTTCGCTGACCGTGGAGGGTTATAACGCCAAGCAGGGCGAGAACGTATATGCGTACATGAACTCGGTTAGCCCCGGATACTTTGCGACGTTGGGCGTGCCGATTCTGGCCGGACGGGACTTCACCGACCGCGATACGAACGTGGTGAAACACGGGGACGGCGACGACAATTTCGTTCCCGATAAAGTGATCGTGAACGAGACGTTCGTGAAGAAATATTTCAATGGGCAGAATCCGATCGGCCGCCACGTGGGATTCGGCACGGACCCAGCGACGAAGACGGATATGGAGATCATCGGCGTGGTGAAGGACATCAAGTACACCGACCTGCGAGACAAGATTCCGCAGCAGATGTTTCAGCCCTGCCTGGCCGACCGGCATCAGGGCGGGATGACGGTGTATGTGCGCAGCGCGCTCAACCCGGAGCAGTTGTTCGGCGAAATTCGCGCGCAGGTGCACGATCTCGATCCGAACCTACCGGTGTTCGGAATGCGGACGATGGACGAACAGGTGGCGAACTCATTGATGCTGGAGCGCCTGGTGGCGAGCTTGTCGACGGTGTTCGGCGTGCTGGCCGCGATTCTGGCCGCGATCGGCCTGTACGGCGTGATGGCGTTCACGGTGACACGGCGGACGCGCGAGATCGGGATCCGGTCCGCGCTGGGGGCTTCGCGCGGCCATGTGATCTGGATGGTAATGCGCGAGGTGCTAGTGCTGCTGGCGGCCGGGGCGGTAGTGGGCGTGGGCGCGGCGCTGGCGCTTGGGAAACTGGTGCAGAGCCAGTTGTTCGGTGTGGCGGCCACGGATCCTGCCTCGCTGGCGGTGGCCGCCTTCGGCCTGGCTAGCGTAGCTGCCGCGGCAGGCTACATTCCCGCGCTGCGGGCGAGCCGCATCGACCCGATCCGGGCGCTGAGATACGAGTAGCCTCGCCGAGGTGCAGAATGCACCTACGGGCGCGTGCTACGCTCGGCTCAGAGGCGCATAGTGAAAGCTTTAGTGAAGAAGTTGGCCCAGCCGGGGCTTTGGCTGGAAGATGTTCCTGTTCCTTCTTACGGCATCAATGACGTGCTGATCAAGGTGCTTCGCGCAGGGATCTGCGGCACGGACTTACACATTTACAACTGGGATGGATGGGCGCAGCGGACCATCCATGTGCCGATGACGATTGGCCATGAGTTTGTCGGCACGGTGGAAGAAGTCGGGTCGAACGTAAGCGACTTTCACCGCGGCGATATTGTGAGTGGCGAAGGCCATGTGGTGTGCGGCAGGTGCCGGAATTGCCTGGCCGGGCGGCGTCACTTATGCCCGCATACGGCGGGCGTGGGCGTGAACCGCGCCGGCGCATTCGCCGAGTACATCGTGGTGCCGATGAGCAACGTCTGGCACCATCGGCCGGGCATCGATCTGGACGTCGCTTCGATTTTCGATCCTCTGGGCAACGCGGTCCACACGGCGCTGTCGTTTCCCGTGCTCGGCGAAGACGTGCTGATCACGGGCGCGGGGCCGATCGGCGTGATGGCCGCGGCGATTGTGCGTCATGCCGGGGCGCGGTACGTTGTGGTGACCGACATCAACCCGAAGCGGCTGGAGTTGGCGAAGAAGATGGGGGCCAACGTGGCTCTCGACGTTTGTCAGGGAAAGCTCGAAGATGTGCAGAAGCAGCTTGGAATGACGGAGGGCTTCGACGTAGGGCTCGAGATGTCGGGCAGCCAGGCGGCGCTCGAGTCGATGCTCAAAAACATGGCACATGGCGGAAAAATCGCGATGCTCGGCATCCCGCCGGAACCGATGCCCGTGGACTTCAACCGGATCGTGTTCGGCGGACTGACGATCAAGGGCATCTACGGACGCGAGATGTACGAGACCTGGTACAAGATGTCGGTGATGCTGGAAGGCGGGCTGGACGTACACCCTGTGATCACGCATCGGTTTGCTTACCAGGATTTCGAGAAGGGCTTCGAAGCGATGCGAGGCGGCGATTCGGGCAAGGTGATCCTGTATTGGGACGGAATGGCGCCGTGAAAACGAGTATTTTCGATCTATTCAAGATCGGCATCGGGCCTTCGAGTTCGCACACCGTGGGCCCGATGCGGGCGGCGCGCGAGTTTGCCGCGAGGCTGGACTCCGATCAACTGGCCATACAGACGGCGGAGGTGCGGGCGGAGTTGTTCGGGTCGCTGGCGTTGACCGGTTTGGGCCACGGAACCGACAGGGCAGTGCTGCTGGGGCTCAGCGGATACAAACCGGATGCGGTGGAGCCGGGCGAGATTGACAAGCTAGTCGAGGAGATTCGCTCGGGCGGGAAGATTCGTTTGTTCGGCCGGTATGAGTTGCCGTTTGAGGAGGCGCGCGACCTGGTCTTTCACCGCGACCAGGCGCTGGCGGCGCACCCCAACGGCATGACGTTCTGGGCGCTGGACGCCGAAGGCCGCGTGTTGCGGCGAGAAACTTACTACTCCGTGGGCGGAGGATTCATCGAGCGCGAGGGCGCACGCGGCGCACAGGCTGAGGCGCCGGCGCCTGTGCCGTACCCGTTTTCGAGCGCGGCGGAACTGCTGCGCATGGCGGATGATGCCGGCCTGCCGGTCTGGCGCGTCGTGCTCGAAAACGAAAAGGCGTGGCGGCCGGAGGCCGAAGTGCGCGCCCACGTAGAGCGCATCTGGGAAGTGATGCAAGCCTGCACGCAGCGGGGACTGGTGAATGAAGGGATCCTGCCGGGCGGTTTGAAAGTCCGGCGGCGGGCGCCGCGGCTGGCCGCCAGACTGCGCGCGGAGGGTTCGTCGGATCCACTGGCGCCGATGGACTGGGTGAACGTCTACGCGATGGCGGTGAATGAAGAGAACGCCGCGGGAGGGCGCGTGGTGACGGCGCCGACGAACGGCGCGGCGGGCATCATTCCTGCGGTAGCGCACTATTACCGGCAGTTCATCGGCGAGATGACGGAAGACACACTGTTGCGCTACTTTCTGACCGCGGCCGCGATTGGGATTCTGTACAAAGAAAACGCGTCGATTTCGGGCGCCGAAGTGGGCTGCCAAGGCGAAGTTGGCGTGGCTTGCTCGATGGCGGCCGGAGGGCTGGTGGCGGCGATGTTCGGCACCAACGAAGAGGTGGAGCAGGCGGCCGAGATCGCGATGGAGCACAACCTGGGCATGACCTGCGATCCGATCGGCGGGCTGGTGCAGATTCCTTGCATCGAGCGGAATGCGATCGGCGCCGTGAAGGCCGTCAATGCCGCCCGCATGGCCATGCGCGAGGGTGGGAGGCACAAAGTGTCGCTCGATCAGGTGATCAAGACGATGTACGAGACCGGGCTCGATATGCAGTCGCGCTACAAGGAGACGTCGCTGGCGGGGTTGGCCGTGAACGTCGTCCAGTGTTAACGGTCGAAGCGATAGGATGCTTGCACTTCAGCGATCGCCGAGCGGGTGAACTGCATCGCCTTCACGCGATGGCCGCCGAAGTCATGGGCGCCGTGTTCGAGGTGATTCAAAGCATTGTCGAGGGCTTTCTCGGCGGCGGCCATTTCCGGGTGACGCTCGAAGGTGTATGCCCGCGTGGCGAACCCGAACAGAAATGCGGCGACGACGGCCGCGGCAAAAGCAGCAGAACGTTTCATGGAGTGAGGAGTTTCCCTTTCCTTCCTAAGATTCTAGCCGCTTCGCCTCGCCTTTGGGCAGTCCCATCAGTTCGAGAGCCACGTCGGCGACGCGGCCGGCCTCGACGCGCTTCATGCAGCGGTGATCGATGGGGCAGGTGCGAAGCAGACACGGACTGCAGTCCACCGGTTCACGGACGATGCGGGCCAAGGTTCCGGTGGGGCCGGTGGCATCGGGATCCGTTGCGCCGAAGATGGCGACGGTGGGCACACCGAGGGCTGAGGCGATGTGCATCGAACCGGAGTCGTTGGTGAGGTAGACGTCGCAGGCGGCGGCGAGGCTGATGTAGTCCGTGAGGGTGGTCTCGCCGGCGAAGTTGTGGCAGGAAATCTCCTCGGCGCCGACAAGATTGGCGACGGTTTCACAGAGCGGGCGTTCGGAGGCCGAGCCGAAAATGGCGACAGAGGCGTTGCGAAGCCGCGCGATGCGCACCGCGGCATCGGCGAACCGTTCCGGCAGCCAGCGCTTGGCCGTGCCGAAGGCCGCGCCCGGACTGAGTCCGATGACGGGGCCCTCGAAGCCGTGCGCGCCGAACAAGGACAGTCCTTCCTGACGGGCCCCCTCCGCGGCGTCCAGGCGGATCTCCGCCTCAGGAGGCGGCGCCTCGATGATGCCCGCGCGGCGAAGCAGTTCGAGGTAGTAAAAGCGCTCGTGGCGGGGAATCTCGCCTGGCTTGGGAGGACGCACGGCGAGGGTTAGTAGCCAGCCGCGGGCATCGCGGTTGTAGCCGATGCGATGCGGAATTCGAGCCACGCGCGCGATGAGCGCGGCTTCGAAGGCATTCTGCAGGAGGATGGCCGCGTCGAACGCCTGGGCGCGCAGGGAGCGGGCAAAGCGAAGCTTTTCGGGCAGCGTTCCCGCGCGGTATGGAATCACTTCGTCGGCGAAGCGCTCGCGCGCATAAAGGCCGGCGACCCAAGGCTTAGCCAGAATCGCGATGTGCGCGCGGGGGTAGGCGGCACGCAGCGCACGCAAGGCCGGAAGACTCATCACCGCGTCGCCAACCCAGTTGGTGGCGCGCACAAGAATACGCGAGAAATTCACTTACTGAACGGCCATCGTCACCGTGTTAGAAGTATACGTCGTACCGTTGGAGTAATTCGTGTCGTACATGGTCAACTGTACGGGCACGGCGTTGCCGGGCGTTACGGTCTGCGGCACGACGACGTTGATCTGATTCAAACCGACGAAGCCCGGCGCGAGGCCGGAGAAACTCACGGTTGCCGTGATCCCGCCGATCGTGACGGCCGGCGTCGTCGTCGTGTGCGCGACCGGATTGCTTGGCGCGGGTTGGCCGTCGGTGAGGTTTCCATTCTGTACCTGGTCAACCATTCCGAGACCGGTGGCGAATATTTCGACGGTTTCGCCGCGGTTGGCGGGCCGCGAGTTGGATGTCGTCCCCGACGGGGCGGCGAGGATGGAGGAATTCGCGATCAGGATGGCCCCCTGGCCGGTTCCCTGCTGATTGGTGGAAAAAATCGACGGGGCAAACGGCACGACGTTGTAGGTGAGTTGATTTCCCGGCTGCGCGCCGTCGACGACCTGGAAGACCGTAGCCGAGGTGGGGTACTGATACCACCCCACCTGGAAATTGATCTGGTTGGCGGAGACGAAGAAGAGCGGCATCGTCTCGCCGTCTTCGATCACGGTGGTCTGGCCAAGCGTAGTTGGCAGCGGGGGAGCGGTAGTGGGCTCGCCGGTCGCTCCGGCCATCGAGATGCCGTAGAGCGAGACAATTTCGCCGGGCGCGACCGTGGCGGGCTGGCCGGTCTTGCCGGCCGCGCTCACGATGCCGCCGGAATTCATGGCCGGCGGACCGCCGATGGAGAAATCGGCGGGGCTGGAGGAGCCGCCGGTAGAGTTGAATACGGCAACCGAGGCGCGGCCGAGCGTGGTGACGTCAGATGCAGGCACTTGCGCGGTCATGTGACCGCTGTCGGTGACGCTCGAAGTAAGCGCAACTCCATTCCAAAGCACGACGCTGCCGGCCGCAAAATTCGTTCCCGTGACATTCAGCGTGAAGGCGCCGGAGTTGGCGTTCACGCTGGCCGGGGACAGAGACGCGATCGTCGGCTGCAACGTTCCTCCGGAGCCGAGCGGCAGAGCGATAGACCACATACCGCGCCCATGGGAACCGGCGTAGAGAACGCGCTTGGCCCGGTCGAGTCGCAAGGCCAGCACGGCCACTCGCGGAAGCCCGCTGCCGAGCGTGGTCCAGGACTGTCCGCCATCGGTAGTCACCTGCACGCCGATATCGGTGGCCGCGTAGATCGTGCTGGGGACGTCCGGATCCACGACCAGCCAGTTTACCGGCGTGTTCGGCAGATTGCCGCTGATGTCGGTCCAAGAGGCGCCGCCGTCGGTGGTCATGAAGATATGGCCCTGAAGATCCTGCTGGCCCGGGATGCCGGACAGCGCTACGTAAGCGATCGAAGGATTGCCGGGATCGGTAGCGATGCCGGTGACGTAACGGTTCGGAAGACTCGGCGAGCGATTTGTCCACGAGGGAGAGGCGCTGAGAGCGTTCGAGGTCATCCAGACCTTCCCGTTGCTGGTGCCGGCCCAGACGGTATTGGAATCGGCCGCGGACACCGTAATCACCGTCACTTCGTCGTTGCTGCTGCCGCCGGTGAGATCGCCCGAGATCGGCGTCCACAGTCCGGCGCTGTTTGCCGATTGATAGATGCGGTAGGTGCCGTAGTAGAGCAACTGCGGGGTGTGCGGGTCCATTTCGAGGGGAGAGATGAACTCCGTGCGGTCATTCGGGTCGATGCCGTAGCCGGCGGGAGTCTCATTGTACGGGTACGTGCTCATGTTCGGCAGGTTGAAGCCGCGCCAGATGGTGAAGCCGGCGCTGGCGGACGGGAACACGCCGTAGAACAACGAAGGGAAGCTGGAATCGACGGCGGTGTAGCCGCCATCCCCGCCGCTGATATTGTTCCAGGCGCCCGAGGATTCCAGTTGGAATCCGTTGTCCTGCGTTCCTGCCAGGACAGTATTCGGGGCGGCGGGGAAAAGGGAGAGTTGGGGGTAGAACTGCGTCAGGGAGAGAGTCTGGTTCAGATTGGCGAAGTGGACTGTGCCGCCGTTCTGCACGTCGCCGGCGGGAGCGCTCCACATGCCGCCGTCGTTTCCGAGGTACATGATGGATCCGTCGTTCGAAAATGCGATGCCGTGTTGATCGACGTGGACGGCGTAAAGCTCGTTGTTGCCGGGCGCCAGTTCGAGCGGCAGGTTCTGGAACGTCTGGCCGTCGGTGGACAAGGCCAGCGTGACACCCCCGACGAGCACGACATTGGGGTTTGTCGGGTGGACACGGATGACCAGATCATAGTCGCACTGGCCATTGGCGCCGCAGAAGGGATTGCCGGAGGAGGTGTCCTGCGGAAGCGAGGCCGTCAGTTGGTTCCAAGTGTTGCCGCCGTCGGTAGTTTTCCAGATACCGAGCAGACCGGCGGACGGATTGGCGCCGCTCAGGTGCAGAGTGCTTTGGATGGCCACGTAAAGCGTAGTGGGCGTCGAGGGGGCGATGCCGATGTCGATTCGTCCCACGCCGCGTGTGGGAAGGGACGCTGTGCCAGTACCCGTGAGTTGGTTCCATGTCGCTCCGCCGTCGGTGGATTTGTAGACGCCGTTGGAGGAAGAACCGTAGTTGTCGCCGAGCGCCGCATAGACCGTGGACGTATTAATCGGGTCGAAGACGATCGAAGTGCCGGCGGCGTTCGACAACATGAGGGTCCACGTGTTACCGCCGTCGGTGGAGCGGTAGACGCCCGAGTCGGCGCCCGCGAGAACGATGCTGGAACTGGCAGGACTGACGGCGATGGCGCCGATGTGCTGCGCGCCGGACGGGCCGCTCAGGAATGGGCCCTGGATGTTGGTCCAGGTGTTGCCGCCGTCCGTGGATTTCAAGATACCCGCGCCGTAATAGCTGTCCCCTGCGTTGTTCGCTTCGCCGGTTCCGACGTAGATGGTGTTGTGGTTGTTCGGATCGATCGCCATCGAACCGATTGCCAGGGAGGCTTGCGAGTCCGTCAGGGCGGTCCAGGTGTTGCCGGCATCGGTACTCTTCCAGATGCCGCCGAAGGCGCCGCCCGCGTAAACCGTGTTGGCGTTCGTCGGATCGATCGCGACAGCGGTGACGCGGCCGGATGTCGAAATGTAGTTGCTCACGCTGTTGTTGAGGCTGACATCCGCGCAGACATCGGAGGTGCAGAGCGTCGGCTGGGGCCCAAGAGAAGTCCAGGTGGCCGCGGTGGAAACCGAGGTCGGACGGGCGACATTCGCCGCGCCGCTAAACGCGGTCCCTCGCGCCCGCGCCGCCGCGTCGATTCGATCCATCGCCTGGACCGCCCGCATCCGGGCTCCGGCCGGGATCTTCTGGTAGGGATACTCGCGCTGGTGGTAGAACCACTCTTCGCGGGCGTGTGGGTTGTCCCGGTCCTGATCCGGATCCCGGCGCTGGCGCGTCTGCTGGCCGAAGCCGAGGCTGCCAAGAGCAACAGCGAGGATTAGGGCATAGTGCAAGCGTTTCATGAACACCTCGGGAACGACGCGGGATTACTCACCAAAGACATTGTATCTTGCGGTCTGCTAAGCTCTGCGATGCGAGTCTGTAAATGATTGTACGGACGAGCCCGCCAAAGGGTTTCGCGCGATGGCAAGAGAACTTAATACGCTTGAATTTCTTCAAAACTGGTACCGGGCAAACTGTAACGGTGAATGGGAAAAGGTTAAAGGCATTACGATTGAAACCATGGAAACGCCGGGCTGGCACGTTACCATCGACCTGGCCGAAACTCCGCTGTCCGGCGCCGGCATGCGGCCGGTGAAAAGCGAGCGCGGGCCGTCGGACTGGATCGACTGCCGCGTGGAGCGCGATCAGTACGTGGGCATGGGAGACGCCGGCAAACTGCCGGCGATCCTTCAAACGTTTGAAAAATTCGCCAAACGGGCCCGCACCGAGAGCGCGGATCTACGGCAGGGGGATGCTCCAGGTAGCTAGGCCCTGATAGTTCTTGCCGTCGGTTTGCAGGTTCGCTCCGAAGTCGCCGTACTTCGTGCTCAGACTGGCGCTAAGCGTAGCGTCAGGCCTTTTCTTCTCATCGAGCACGACACCGAGCCGGAGGTTGAGCGGCCCGGGCAGGTTTCCCCCGGTGATTCCGAGACCGAGTCCAAGGTCCAGCGTCTTTTTGTCCGGCGACCCGGAGGCGTCGGCCGTGATCGTGACGTTTTCGTGGGTCTTCACCACTACCTGCGTTTTGATCTGGTCCACCTTTGGACCGACCGCCACGATGCCGGCCTGGAAGGAGAGATCGACCTTCTTGAGTTTCACGTTGGCGGTGAGGCTTCCGCCCACGGTACGCGTAGACGGCTGAAACTGGCCGAATTTCACGCCGAGTTTGACGCCGCCGACTTTGACGATGTCTACCTGCTTGCCGTCGAGTCTACCGGCGGCGAAATCGATGACTTTATTTTTCGGCTGGGCGACATAGAGCACGGCCGCGCCACCGACGCCGATCACCGCGGCGGCGATGTAGAGGACATACTTGTGTTGGTCAATCCATGCGCCCGATGGCGTGGATTTCACCTTCTGCTCTAGTTCCTGAATGGACTGCTGGAGGCTCTTGTACTCGGAAGAGTCCTGGATCTGTTTCAATACGGCGTCGGAGAGTTTACCTCCGGCCTTGTCGATCAAGGCCTGGCCGAGTTTCTGGGCGTCGCCGGAGTTGAACTGCGTTTTCCCGGCGTTTTGAAGCGCGAAACTGCTAAGCGTTTGGCGGAGCGCCTTGTCGACATCCGGCGACTGAAGGGCCTTTTCCAGGAGTTGCGGAGAGTTGGCGATCTCCGCGCCCGCCAAGTCGAAGGATAGAACAACGGTCTTGTAGAAAATATCGGCGACGCTGGTGTCGCCACCCTGGTCCGGCATCTGCGTACTTCCCCCCTCATTCTGGTGAAGCGGAAAACGCAGGCGTTACAGGGTCAGCGGATTTTACCAGATGAAATCGCGAGCCTGGGCGCGGCGCTCGTATCCATCGAGGACGTGAACGACGCGAAGACGTTTGATCTTATCGGGGGCCAACGCGCCCATCGGCAGATATAAGATGCGGCGGCCCATGCGCGCGGCGATGGTACGAAAGATCGAACGAGGCGGCTTCCGGGCAACGTAGACGACGAAGCGATGAACGGAATAGTCCAGCGCGGCCAGCAGCAAGCGCTCGGGCTTGGATTCCGCGAAGTCGTAATCCGGGTCCCCCCAGATGTCGAATAGGCGGCGGGGGGGCAGCGTCATCAGGAATCCTCCATACTCGGCGCGCCCAATTCCCGGCCCGACTAAGTGCTCGAACGGTTGGGTGGAATAGAACGCCATGTCGGACTCGTTCTGGTGCTCGCCGAGCCAGGTGGTCAGGTAAGTGTACTTGTCTTCCTTGTCTTCGTCGAAGACGACCACGAGGGCGCCGGTTTCTCCCGCAAGCCGGTCCAGCTTACGCACCCAGATGCGGCCTTCGTGCCAGTTCCGGATGGTTTCGCGAAGATCGATGCCGTCGAAGATACTCGTCAGAAAAGGTTCAACGCGGGCTCGCTCTTCGCTGAGCATGGTTTTCGCCTTTTTCTGGAGGAATTTGCCGTAGTTTTCGATAGCAATATCCTCGGGAGGATACGAACAGATCGCGTTTCCGCCGGTCTGGCGGGCCCATTCGCCGGGCGCGCGTTCCTTCTTTCGGGGCTTCAGTCCTCGCGGCCGGAACATCCGCTTTGGGCGGGGCTCGCGGCGCCGCAGGCGGAGTTTGCGCGTATTGAGCCACACCTCCTCGCCGGAGAGATTCACGGTCTCAAGGGTCTCCGAGGTGTCCTTTTGCGCCGGGTAACGGTTGGCGGTTTCCCACACGTCCCAGGCGAAGTTATCGTCGACGATGCCACGCGAGGCGACTACGATATCGAACAGGCCCGCCGCCAGTTCGCCCGAGATCGAGGCCAGGTTTCTCGTGTAGCGCGCTATGGCGAGGCGCTGCCAGGAGGCGACCGATTCGCCGGTGTTCAGCTCATAAGCGCGCGCGGCGTCACGAAGAAGGTCAAGTTGGACTCGCGGGCGGTCGGTGAGAGGGCCGTCGGCCGGCATGAGGCGCTCGCGCTCGTAGCGCTCCTGCAGGTAGGGATACTCGGTGGTGATCTCGGCGAGGCAGTCCGGGTGAGGATTCAAGAGGCGTGGCTCGGGCAGAATGCGCGGCGCGGGTGGCGCCTCTTGCGGCGTCTCCATCGCATCGAGCAGTGGATTGAGCATGTTCAGCGAGACGACCGCGGCGACCGGAGCGAACGGGTCCGCGCCTTGCAGTTTCCACGCCATCGCGGCGGCGTGCGCCTCCATGGCGGGTGTCGGGGGTTGTGGGCGAAGGCGATAGGCTTCCACATAGCGGTCCCATCCGATGTGCCGGATCGAGTAGGGGTCGGGATACGAGCTGGCCACGTGCGGCCGCGCAACGCCATCGGCCTCGAGAAACATCACGGGCACGCCCATTTCGAGCGCGGTGCGGATCGCTTCGACGAACGGGTCGCACGGCTCGACAGGAAGGTAGATCGCGGTGTCGTCGGCGGCTACGTCCTCGTAAAGGATCACCGACATTTCGGGCAGGCGCGCGGCGGCTTCCAGATACGCCTCTTCGAGAAACACGGGCAGTTCAACGGCGACCGCGGCGGGGCGTTGCTCGAGAAGCCGGCGCCGAATCGCGGAGGCGAATTCGAGCCGGCCCGGGACAGCCGGCAGGTAAGTCAGGTTGCCACGCCGGAGGATCGAGGCCGGCTCAGGCGCGGGGCGCATAGCGGAGGGCCTCTTCGCCCAACGTTTCGAGCAGGGAAGTCCTCACCAGGTAGGCAAAATCCGCACGTCCGTCGCCGGAGGCGCGCAGTTTTGAGGCGAAGCGCGCGATGTTGATGCCGTCGCGGACAGTGTAGCGCTCGTCGGCCGCGTGCGCCTGCTCGAGAAAATCGGCGACGTAGTTCAGGATGCGGTCCTCGCCGAACGGAAGGTTCTGCTTGAGAATCGCGAGTTCCTCGTCACGTTCGGGAAAGTCGATGAGGATCTGCGGCTGCAGGCGGGAGTGGATGTACTCCGGGAGATCGAAGGTGCTCGAATCGTCGTTCATCGTGGCGACGAGGCGGAAATTCGGGTGAGCGTGAATCTTCACTCCGGCTGCGATGGACTCGACGTAGCGCCGGTTGTCCAGAAGCGGAGCGAGGCTGGCCCAGCTTTTCTCGCTCATGCGGTTGCCTTCGTCCAGAATGGCGATGCCGCCGCGAATCATCGCCGTCACCAGCGGGCTTGCAACGTACCGGAGCCGGGATCCGCCTTCGATCACCGGCGTAACGAGCAGATCCTCCGGGCGAGTGTCCACGGTGGCTTGGAGGATGTAGACTTCCTGGCGCAGGCGCTGTGCGGCGGCGTAGGCGAGCGTCGTTTTGCCGACGCCCGGCTTGCCGAGAAGGCGTGGGTTCATGGGCAGGTCGCGCGGATCGACTACCAGCCACGCGGCCAGCAACTGCCGCATCGCTTCCTGCTGGCCGACCCATTCGACATCGATATGATCCGGGTGGGCCAGGTGCAGCGTCACGCCTTCGATCTCGAAAACCATGCCAACAGAGTACCGGATCAGCGGAGTACAATTGCGCGCCACGGCTTGAGTACAATCGCGACGTGTGGCGGTGACGATGAAAGGGTTTGACATTGCAGTGATCGGCGCGGGAGTCTTTGGCTCGTGGATCGCGTACCGATTGGTGAGTGAAGGCAAACGCGTCGCGCTGGTGGAAGGGTATGGAGCAGGAAACAGCCGGGCGAGTTCGGGCGGCGAGACGCGCATTCTGCGCTTCAGCTACGGAGCCGACGAGATCTACACGCGGATGGCGATGCGGGCGTTCGAGCTCTGGCGCGAGTTTCTGCATGGCTGCCCGGAGACACTGTTTCACTCGATAGGGGCGCTTGTAGCGGCGCCCGCCGGAGACGCGATGCTGCACGCTTCGCGCGAGGCGATGCTTGGCGCCGGAGCGCAGTTTGAAACGCTCGATTCCGAACAACTGCGGCGCCGGTTCCCTCAAATGTCGTTTCCCGCGGAGCCGGCTGCGCTTTTCGAACCTTCGAGCGGCGCCCTGCTGGCCCGAAGGTTGACGAAATCGGTCGCAGCGGCGGCGCGGCGGAAAGGAGCGGAAATCCTGTGCGGAAGGGTTGAAACGCCCAGTGGCGCGGGACACCTCCCGTGCGTGCTCACGGGCGGCGGCTCGTTGATCGAAGCGGACACGTTCGTGTTCGCCTGTGGGCCATGGCTCGCCGGGCTTTTTCCGCAACTGCTTGGAGGAAGAATCTTCCCGACGCGCCAGGAGATCTTTTTCTTCGGCGTTCCGGCAGGCGATGCCCGGTTCGGGCCGGACGCGCTGCCCGTGTGGCTCGACCGCACGGATCCACGCCTGCCGTACGGGATTCCCGACATCGAGAACCGCGGCGTGAAGGTGGCGTTCGACCTTCACGGGCCGCCCTTCGATCCGGACTCCGGCGAGCGCATCGTCAGCGCGGAGAACACCGCTGCGGCCCGCGAATACCTTGGCCGGCGCTTCCCTGCCCTCAAAGGCGCGCCGCTGGTGGAAAGCCGCGTTTGCCAATACGAAAACACGTCGAGCGGAGATTTCCTCATCGACCGGCATCCGGAGTTCGACAACGTCTGGATTGCCGGGGGCGGCTCCGGACACGGGTTCAAGCATGGCCCGGCCGTGGGCGAGTACGTGGCGGACGTGTTGGCGGGCCGGCGCACGGCGGAGCCGCGCTTCATGCTGGCTTCCAAGCGGACGACACAAGCTCGAGCGGTGTACTGATCCGCCACGTTTGGCGGATAATCAGGGAGATGAATCCCGTTCCCGTTGAACAACAACAGTCCCTGGTGACGCGCTTGAGGAACGCCTGTGGCGGGGCCTACTCGCCCGAAGTCCGGCGCAGGTATTACATCACCGGGCCGCAGTGGGCGGCCGCTTACGAAGGACAGGCGCTGTTCCACGCGCCGACGCGCCAGCCGGTGGGCTTTGACAAAGTCATCCGGGAATATGCGCGCATCGGCATCGGGCACTGGTGCACGCACGACACCGACGTGATTCCCACCGGGATGCTCGGAAAAGACGGCCAGGACGAGATTGTGGGGCGGATTGGCAAGGCGCTGAAGGAGAACGGCCTGGTCTGTTCGATGGTGACCACGGAAACCTTCCATCATGCGGTGTGGGCGGCGAGCCCGGCGGCCGAGGCGCCGGAGGTGCGCGCCTATGCGGCCTGGCGGCTCAAGAATACGGTGAAGATCGGCCATGAGCTCGGCGCGAAATTCGCCGTCTACTGGCCGGGTTCGCTCGGCTACTACGTACAGGGCGCGGTGGAAGAAACCGAGACGCTGAAGTGGTACGCCGAGGGGCTGAACGCGGCCTGCGAAGCCGATATCGAACTGGCGGCGAAGTTGGGGCGGCCGACTTTGAAGCATTGCATGGAGGCGAAACCGTTCGAGCCGCAGGCCGAGATTCTCCTGCCGACCTCCGACGCGATGCTGAGCTTCATCGCGAGCGGGCTGTTGACGCATCCCGAGATGGTGGGCTTGAACCCCGAGTATCTGCACGAGTTGATGTGGGGCGCGGCGCCGCGCGCGGCACTGGCGCGGGCGCTGGTGGCGGGAAAGCTCTGGCATTTCGACATCAATGACGGCTACCGCCTGAAGCATGACGTCGATATCGCCGTAGGCCTGGTGAATCCGCTCGACTGGCTGAATGTGCTGGTGCTGCTGCGCAGCCACGGCTACGAGGGACCGTTCAATCTCGATTACAAGCCGCCGCGCACGACGAGTAATTTCGGCGTGTTCGAGGTAAGCTTCCCCACGGCGGTGGACCGTTTCATCACGCTGTGGGAGATGGCGGGCGAGGTGATCGGCGATCCGGTGATCGGCGAAGCCACGGCGGCGCTTCGGGCGGGCGGCGGTGTGAAGGATGCGCGGGATGTGGACGCCGTGGTCGCCGCCAACCGCGAATTGCTCTCGCTGCATGAGCTGATCGCGCATCGCATGGTGCAGATCCTCATCGGCCAGCATCGCGGGCGCACGTTCTCCTTGTAGAGGCGTATCGTGGGCCGGGTGTTGATTGCGGCCGGCGTGGTGCTGTTCCTGCTGGGCGTTGCCGTATCGCTCGGCGCGCGGCTGCCGGTAAAACTTGGGCGGCTGCCGGGCGACTTCGTGTTTCGGGGAAAGAACTCGGTGTTTTACTTCCCGCTGGCGACGTCGCTGTTTCTGAGCCTGCTCCTCTCGCTCGTGCTTTGGCTGATGCGCCGGCGCTGAGCGGGCTTACCAGCTCAACTCGACGAGGCTGACGGCGTCAGCGGGCAGATCGAAACGAAGGTCCGCGGTCTGCTTGCGGACGGGGATCCAATGGGGAGAGTCAAACTGCCTCAGGCCGCCGGCACGCACGAGAGCAGCCTGCTGTTCCGCGGACGGCGCTTGCGGCGAGCCGAGAGCGAGCCATCGCGAGTAGCTGTTGCTTCGCTCGCCGTCGACACGGTAGTGGCAAACAAGCACGCGGCCGGCTTCCACCGGGATCTCGTCAACCGAAAGCCGGACGCTTGCCGGAGCGTCGTTCAGGTCGCGGTAGTTCCACACCAGAACGGAGACCGCCTGCCCGGACCTGCTTGCGATGGCGTTCACGCCGCCGCGGCCGCCATCCACGGCAAGCCGCTCGTTCCCCATCATTCCCGCCATGCGAAAGAAATTTAGAACCGGCTTGTCAATGCCGTGCGTCGCGAGCGTCCGGAAGCCGGCGAAATACGGCTGATTTTCGAACTGGAATGCCCACGTCAGCATGCCGCGAATGTTGGCCTGGTAGCGCTCCGAAAGATCAAGAATACGTCCCCAGGCAGCAGCCGTGTAGGCCGCGTAACGGGACGTGTTGCGGTAGGCATTCTGAGGGTAGACGCGCGCCGTGCAGGCCGCGCAGCCCTCCGGGTCTGACTCGCTGAGCACAATCGGAAGCAGGCGAAACTTCGGATACTTGGAAACGATCTTCAGCCCCGCCTCGACGTCGGCCATCTGCTTGTCGAGGTCCACGCGCGCGGCGCCGCCATCCATCGACGTGCGTCCTTTGGCGTGGAAGGAGATGAAATCGAGCGGGGCCTTCGTACTGGCGCAGTGGGCGAGAAACTGGTCAAGGAACGCGGCGCCGCCCTTACCCGACGGTCCCGTCGTCGCCGGGCCCCCAACGTGCGCCTCCGGCAGCACGCCCTTGACGGCCCGGGCGGTAACGTCATACAGCTTGTCGTATTCTTCCGGCGTGCCGTGCCAGTAGCCGATATCGGGCTCGTTCCACACCTCCCAGTTCCATGCGGCCACGCGCTTCCGGCCGAATTTGGAAACCTCGTGGCGCACCCATTGCCGGATCAGCTCTTCCCACTTCGCATAGTCTTTCGGAGGGTAAGTCCATCCGGCAAAGTAGTGATCGTTTTTCGCGCCGGGCGCCCAAGTGGCCCGGTACGGGTCGGGGTGCGTGGATAGCGCTTCCGGCATGAAGCCGATTTCGACGAACGGCTGCGCGCCCGCGTCAAGATAGGTCGAAAAGATGCGGTCGATGACGGACCAATCGTAGACCGGCTTGCCGGCGGCATCTTCAGTGTAGGCGTTGGTCGAACCCCACTTCAACGAACCCGACCCATCGCCGGTGGCAAGCAGAAAATGCGTTCGGATCTGCGCGGGCTGCGCGCCAAGGGCGGCCAATTCAGCAATCAATGCCTGGCCGTTGTCCGAGTAAGTGTAGTTTGGTTCGTCGTAGCCGAAGTAACCGGTGATCGCCGGCAGAGGTCCGAGGGAATCGTCGGCGCCCACGTGCAGGGAGATGGAGCCCTGAGCCGCGGCGAGAGCGGGTAGAAACGCGAAAGCGAACTGAGCCGGCCAACGCACGCGGGTTAGCGCAACGGCCCGATCTTGTCGAACGGCCAGTAGACGAATACGGCCTTGCCGTAGATGAAGCCGCGCGGGACCATTCCCCAGGCTCGTGAATCGCTCGATGAACTGCGGTGATCGCCGAGCACGAAATAGTCGCCCGGAGGAACGGTCGTCAGCGGCATGGACTGTTGGTCGCGATACTGCGGCGGAACATAGACTTCGTTCAGCGCCTTCCCGTTCAGAACCACAATGCCGCGATCCAGCTCAATCCGGTCTCCAGGAACGCCGATGACGCGTTTGATGTACGACTTCGTGGGGTCGTTCGGATACCAGAACACGACCATGTCGCCGCGGCTCACGTCGTCGATACCGAACCGGTACACGAATTTGTTGATGAAGATTCGTTCCTGATCCTGCAAGGCCGGCATCATGCTCGTGCCTTCGACCTTCACCGGCTGGTAAAGGAAGAGAATCACGATGATGGCGATAACGACCGAGAGCGAAAGGTCGCGAAACCAAGCGAATAGCTGCGCCAGGCGCGAACGGCGCGGCGCGGTAGTTGACACGGATTCCATGCTCATCGGGCAGCCGTTGGCTTATTTATTACACCATGCCGGACGGGACTTGAAAAAGTGCCCGTCCGGATAGACGGCTGCGAGCGCCGCGCGTTAGCTCGCGACGAGCCGGCCGCGTAGTTCGTTTTCGGCGCGGAACCAGTCGGCGACGGGGTCGCCCGGCTCATAACCTCGCTCAACATAGTACGAATACGCGAGGCTAGCGACTTCGTCTAAGTCGACTGTAACCGGTGCGGCAGGTGTCTCTGTGACGGGAGTGGCCTTCTTGTGCCGCTTTGGCGCAGCCGCTACAGCGGCGCGGGCGGGCTTCGCCGCCTTCGTGGCGACAGGGGTGGCAGCGGCAGTTGCATTCACTTCCGCTTCCGGGTTGCTCTTCTTGCGTGGGGCCATGTTAGAGAACTCCTTTGAAAGACATCGCTTTACCCGCCCGTAGCAAACCGGGCGTGCAGACACACAATTCGAGCCGCCGGTGGACTTAACGGGAAGTGCCGCAGACGGGCGCGAACGATGCGCTACAAACAATATAATACCAAATTGTTCGATTTTTTTGAAAGGAAATCTTCCATGACTTAGCCAACGGATTATTCGATTAGGTGCAATCCGAGTTCGCGAAGTTGCCGCTCCGGCACGGTGGACGGCGCCTCGCACATCAGATCCGTCCCCTTCGCCGTCTTCGGAAATGGAATCACTTCGCGAATCGATGTCTCGCCGGCGAGAATCATCACGAGCCGGTCCAGTCCGAGCGCGATTCCACCATGTGGCGGAGCGCCGTATTCGAGCGCGTCGAGTAAGAATCCGAAGCGCCGGCGCGCTTCTTCTTCGCTAAATCCGAGCGCGGCGAATACTTTCGACTGGACATCCCGCCGATGAATGCGAATCGAGCCGGAGCCAAGTTCAACGCCATTCAGCACTAAATCGTATGACTTGGCGCGGCAGGCAGCGGGATCGGAACTCAGTTTGTCGAGATCCTGATCGAGCACCGAAGTAAATGGATGGTGAGCGGCCACCCAGCGCCGTTCCTCCTCATCCCACTCGAACATGGGGAAGTTGAGGATCCAGAGGAAGTGAAAATCGCGCGCGTCGAGCAGCTTATGCCGGTCGTTATACTTCTGCGCGGCGAACAGACGAAGCTGGCCGCAAGCCTGCAAGAACGTATGCTCGGGGCGCTGGCCTTCCGGCTCGCCAGGCCAGCCGGCGATAAGTAAGAGATCGTTCCCGGCCGCCGACGTCGCCGCTCTGGCAGCGTCAACCACCGAAGCGTCGAGTTTCTTCAAATCGTCGTAGACGCGCAGGCCGCGCTCCTGCCCGTACGCCTTCAGCTCATCGCGCTCTTTGCGGCTCAGCGCGCCGGTCGACGGCACGTGAATCGCCACCGGCTGGAAGCGCAGGCCAAGGGAGGAAAAATCGCCTTCGAGCACGCGGAACGGCGGGATGCGCATGTCCGGCTTGTCGATGCCGTATAAACGCATCGCCTCGTCGTAGGTCAGCCGCGGAAACGGAGCCGGAACGTTGAAGCCCGCCTCGCCGCAAGCGCGTTGAACCAGAGGCTCGACGACTTCGAAAATGCGCTCCTGCTGCGGGAACGACATCTCGATATCGATCTGCGTGAACTCGGGCTGACGGTCCGCGCGCAGGTCCTCGTCGCGGAAGCAGCGGACAATTTGAAAATACTTCTCAAATCCGCTGACCATCAGCAGTTGCTTAAACAACTGCGGAGACTGCGGCAGCGCATAGAAACTGCCGCGGGAAATTCGGCTGGGGACGAGAAAATCGCGCGCGCCTTCGGGAGTGGACCGGGTAAGAAACGGGGTTTCGATTTCCAGAAAGCCCTGTTCATAGAGCGCCTGGCGGACCGCAAGCGAAATGTTCGACCGCAAGAGAATGTTGCGCTGCATGTGCGGGCGGCGCAGGTCGACGAAGCGGTATTTCAACCGCGCGTCTTCCTTCACGTCGACGGTCTCTTCCATCGGAAACGGCGGCGTACGCGAATCGTTCAGAATCCAAAGCTTTTCGACCACGACTTCCACTTCGCCCGTCGGGATCGTCGCGTTCACCGTCGCTTCAGATCGTTTCTCCACCAGACCTTCGATGGCAATGACATACTCAGGGCCGAGCATCTCGGCCTTGGCGTGAGCCTCCGAGGCTCCATCGGAGCGGAACACAAGCTGCGTGACTCCGTCGCGGTCGCGAAGGTGAATGAAAAACACGCCGCCCAGATCGCGGCGGCGGTGAACCCAACCCATGAGCGTGACGCGCTTGCCGTCATCGGAGGCACGTAGCTGGCCGCAAGTGTGAGTCCGGCGAAGATCGCCAAGAAAGTCGAGGGGGACGTTTGCCATGTTCAATCCGATTCCGTTCGTGCGCCGCGGAGGGTTTCAGCGAGCGAGGCCGTGGCATCGACAGCCACAATCGAGCGCTGTTCGCCCGTGCGCATATTTTTCAAAGTGACTTCGCCGCGCGCCAACTCATCGGCGCCAACCAGCAGACAATAGCGGGCCGCGAGTTTGTTCGCCAACTCGAGCGAGCGCTTGAGACGATTTTCGAAACCGACCTCTACCGAAAAGCCCGCCGCGCGGAGCGCCCGTGCGAGATTCGCGCCGTGCCGCAGAGCTTCCTCGCCGAGCGGCGCGATGTAGAGATCAAGAACCGGCGCGCCAAACGACGGGTTCGACTCCTCCGCGCTCATCACGAGGCGGTCTTCGCCAATCGAGAATCCGATTCCCGGCGCGGCTGTCCGGGAGCCGAGCGATTCAGCCAGTCCGTCGTAGCGTCCGCCGCCGAGCACCGAGTTCTGTGCGCCGAGCGCCCCGTGGGTGATTTCAAATGTCGTGCGGGTGTAGTAGTCCAGGCCGCGAACCATGCGCGGCCGTACTTTAAACGGAATTTCGCGATCGCCCAGGAACCGCTTCACGGCTTCGAAGTGCGCCTGGCAGGGAGCGCAGAGATGGTCGAGGATTGAAGGCAGCGAGTTGATGATTTCCTGATCCGCCGGAACTTTGCAATCAAGCACGCGCAGGGGATTCGTTACAGCGCGGCGCTGGCAGTCGCCGCATAACGACGACGCCACGGACTTCAAACGCTCCGCGAGCAGCGCGACATACGCCGGACGGCAGTTGGCGTCGCCGACGGAGTTGAGCAGAAGATGAAACCCGTCGAGCCCGGCCGCGCGGAGCAGTTCGACCACCATCTCGATCACTTCGGCATCGAGCGCCGGAGAGTCCGTACCGATCGCCTCCGCGCCGATCTGGAAGAACTGCCTGTACCGCCCCTTTTGCGGACGCTCGCGGCGGAACATCGGGCCGATGTAGTAAAGCTTCTGCAATCCCGGACGCTGCCCAAGGTTGTGTTCCAGATAAGCTCGAATCACCGACGCCGTATTCTCGGGCCGCAGGGTCAGCGACGCGCCGTCGCGGTCCGTGAACGTGTACATTTCCTTGCCAACGATGTCGGTGTCCTCGCCGACGCTCCTCGCAAAGAGCGCGGTTTCTTCCAGCAGAGGCGTGCGGATCTCCTGGTAGTTGTAGGCCGAGAAAACACGGCGCGCCGCCGCCTCTACGTAATTCCAGGCGGCGCTCGCGGGCGGGAGAATATCCCGCATTCCTTTGACAGCTCGAATCATGACGACGATGCCGCGCTCAGGCAGGCTCCTCGCGGTAGATCCGGCACAGGTCGATGTAGTGCTGGAGGTTGACGCGGAAGCGCTCTTCCTCTTCCGGCGTCACCGGGCGGCGCAGTTTCGCCGGCACGCCCATCATGAGACTCGCCGGCGGAACAACGGCGCCCTCCGGCACAAGCGCTCCCGCGGCGATCACTGAACCTCGGCCGATGCGCGCCCCATTCAGCACCACTGCGCCAATTCCGATGAGGCAATCGTCTTCGATCACGCAGCCATGCAGCGTCACCGAATGGCCGACCGTGACACGATTTCCGACGACCAGTGCGAAGGCCCCTTCATCGCAATGCAGGCAGGAGTTGTCCTGGATGTTACTCTCGTCGCCGATTGTGATCGAGTTCACGTCGGCGCGTATGGTTACATTCGGCCAGACGCTCGACCGTTCGCCGATTTTGGCGCGTCCGATCACCTGGGCGCTGGGATCAATGTAAGCGGAAGCGGCGACTTGCGGGAGCGCGCCGCGATAGGCGCGTAGCATGGGTATATTGGCGAGAAGTTCGATGGTAACACACGTGACGCCGCTTCGATTTCCCCCGGCCCCGTTCCCCTTGAGTACACTAGCGCACAGGGCCGCGAGCGGCGTTGGCCGCGCGGCTCCGCTGTGCGCGAGATAAAGAAAAACCGCTTGCTGATTTCGATCAGCCCATCTCAACCGGAGTAACCATGACCCCGAACGAAGCACTTGAATACGCCAAGAGTAACGGCGTGAAGCAGCTTGACCTTCGCTTCACCGACATTCCCGGCCTCCAACACCACATCTCCTATCCGATCTCCGAACTCGATGAAGGCGCCTTCGAGGACGGGTTCGGGATCGATGGCTCCAGCATCCGCGGCTGGGCGGCCATCAACGAGAGCGACATGCTGCTCATCCCGGACGCCTCGACGGCGCTCATCGATCCGTTCATGACGCAAAAGACCCTCGTCATGATCGGCAACGTGATCGACCCAATTACGCGGCAGCACTACGTGCGCGATCCGCGCTGGATCGCCCGCAAGGCCGAAATGTACCTTCAGAACTCGGGCGTGGGCGACACCGCGTACGTTGGCGCGGAGGCGGAGTTCTTTATCTTCGACAATATCCGCTTTGACCAGGATCAGCACTCCGGCTTCTATTTCATCGACGCCGAAGAAGGCCGCTGGAACTCAGGCCGGGCAGAAAACAACCTCGGCTACCGCCCGCGCTACAAGGAAGGCTACTTCCCGGTTCCGCCGACCGACCACTACCAGAACATTCGCGCCGAGATGGTGGAGACGATGATCACCTGCGGCCTCAACATCGAGTGCCATCACCACGAAGTCGCCACCGGCGGCCAGTGCGAAATCGATCAGCGCTTCGACACCCTGGTGAAGAGCGCCGACAACATGATGCTGTACAAGTACGTCGTCCGCAACACGGCGCACAAGCACGGCAAGACGGTTACCTTCATGCCGAAGCCTCTATTTGCCGACAACGGCAGCGGTATGCACACCCACCAGAGCATCTGGCGCGGCGGCAAGCCGTTGTTCGCCGGCGACGGCTATGCGGGCCTGAGCGACACCGCGCTGTGGTACATCGGCGGTCTGTTGAAGCACGCCCGCGCGCTTTCGGCGATCATCGCTCCCACCACCAACAGCTACAAGCGTCTGGTGCCCGGCTACGAAGCCCCGGTGAACCTGGCGTACTCGCGCCGGAACCGATCGGCCGCCTGCCGCATTCCAATGTATTCGGCGAGTCCCAAGGCCAAGCGCGTCGAGTTCCGGCCGCCGGACCCCTCGGCCAATCCCTACCTCGCCTTCGCGGCCATGCTTATGGCCGGCCTCGATGGCGTGCTGAACAAGATCAATCCCGGCGAACCTCTCGACAAGGACATCTACGATTTGTCGCCGGAGGAGATGAAGAGCGTCCCTTCGATGCCTGCATCGCTCGACGAAGCCCTGAACTGCCTGGAAGCCGACCATGACTTCCTGCTCAAAGGGGACGTGTTCACCGAAGAACTGCTCGAGGCGTTCATCGACTACAAGCGCAAGAACGAAGCCGATGCCGTCCGCCTGCGGCCACATCCTTACGAGTTCTCCCTGTATTACGACATCTAAGCGGGCGACAGAGTTTGGACGAAATGGGCCGCTTTCGCCGCTGTGCGCGAGCGGCCCTTTTGTTTAGCCCGGCAGTTTCGGAGGCTCAATCTTTGGGATGTTCGGCAGTTTGGGAAGCTTGAGTTCCGGAAGCTTCGGCTTTTGGATGGCCGCGAAATTTGGCGCGTGGACGACCTTGTAGTTTGGCGGAATCTGGAACATCGACGCGGGCGGCTCTCCGGGCTTCACGTTGCTCAACCTTTCGGTCTGCACGCCGTGCGGGGTGGTCGTCTTGGTGAGCACGGGCACATGCAGATCTTTGTGCGTCCAAACCTCTACCACGTTGGGTGGCGGCGGTAGCGCGGGCGCTGCGGGAGGTTTCAGCGCAGGCGGCTTCGCGGTGGGCGGCTTCGGCGCGGACAGGGACGGCAACTTCGCCAACTTAGGAAGCTGCGGCGCCTTCGGGGGCGGGGGCGGAGCGGGAGCCGCAGGCACGGCCGGTGGCTTCAGAGCACCCGCGGACGGCATTCCCGGCAGCTTCGGCAAGGAAGGAGACTTCGGCAGCGTGGGCAACTTCGGAAGCTGTGGCATCTTCGGCAGCTTGTTGCCGAGAGCCGTGAGTTGCGGCATTTCAGGCGGCTTAGCCCCTGCGGGCATAGGTGGCGCTGAGGGCGCCGCGGGAGCCTTCGGCATCCCCGGAACTTGCGGAGGCGAGGGGGCGGGAGGCGCCGCGTCGGGCGTTGTCTGAAGCTTTGGAAGCGACGGGGAATTCGGCGGCTTCGGCAGTTGGGGAAGCTGCGGCAGCTTCGGCAGCCGGCTGGCCATCGACGGCGCGGCTGGTGCGGCCGGTGGCTTGGAAAGCGCGGGAATCGCCGGCATCTTTGGCATCTGCGGCAAGTTGGGCATCTGCGGCAGCTTGGGCATGGCCCCGAGCTTCGGCATCGCGGGGGGCTTCGGAACGGCGGGCGCGCTGGCGGCGGGCGGCGCGGGCACGGAAGAAGTCGAAGGAGCCCCGGTGAGAAACTTCGGCAGCGACGGCGAGTCCGGAAGCTGCGGCATCTTCGGCAGCGCCGGCAGCTTCGGCATTCGTCCTGGGGCGGCGAAGCCTCCTTCCGGCGGCATCTTCGGCAGTTTGGGCATCTGCGGCATCACCGGGAGCGGCGGCTTTGCGAAATTCATCGCCGGGGCAGGGGGCATCGTGAACTGCTTGCCGACGACGGGCATGCCGTCGATCATCGCGCTGCCGAGGTCCTTCGCCTGCAGGGGCTGCGGAGCCGGAGGAGCAAATCCGGACGATGCCGGCGGCATCGCAGGCGGCTGCAGGGGCGCCATCGGCATCACCGTGGCGGTCTGCGCCGAATGGTCCAGAGTAACGATCTGCTGTGCGTGAGGATCGGTGATGACGCTCTTCGTTCCCTGGTCGTGCCGCGTCATGCCGTTCGAAGAACGGAAAAAACCTCCCTGGGTCTCCTGCGGTTGAAGAGGCGCGGCGGGCGCGGCGGGAGGGGCTGGCGCGGCGGGAGGGACGCCGGCGGCGCCGGGAGCAGGTGGCTGCGGCGGCGCCGGCTTGAGAACCGTCGTCATCGACGACGCGCTCAGCGGCGGCAGCGAAAATTTCGGCAGCATCGCCATGAAAATGAATCCCCCCTCTGCTAGAGATTACCTCGCAATGCCTGCTCGCGCTCAATCGCCTCAAACAGCGCCTTGAAGTTCCCCTTGCCGAAGCTCCGGCTGCCCTTGCGTTGGATGATCTCGTAAAACAGCGTCGGCCGGTCTTCCACCGGGCGAGTGAAGATCTGCAGCATGTAGCCTTCGTCGTCGCGATCGACTAACACGCCCAACTCCTCCAGCGCACCAACCGGCTCGTCGATTTTTCCCACGCGCGATTCCAGTTCCCGATAGTAACTTCCCGGCACGCGAAGAAACTCGACACCCTGGTTGCGAAGCCGGCTCACCGTGTCGATGATATCGTGCGTCGCCATCGCGATATGTTGCACTCCGGGGCCGCCGTAGGACTCGAGATACTCTTCAATCTGCGATTTCTTTCGTCCTTGCGCGGGCTCGTTAATCGGGAACTTTACCCAGCCGTTGCCATTGGACATGACTTTCGACATGAGGGCGGAGTACTCGGTGCTGATGTCGCGGTCGTCGAAATGCTGGTAGAGGCGAAAACCCATCACGTCCCGGTAGAAGTCGACCCAGCGGTTCATCTCGCCCCAGCCGACGTTGGCCACCATGTGGTCGATGTGGAGCAGGCCGGTTGGCCTGACCACTACATCCTCCTCCACCGCCCGATAACCGGGAAAGAAAGCGCCGTGGTAGTTTCGCCGCTCAACGAAAGTGTGGATCGTCTCACCGTAAAGAGCGATCGAAGCGGTGATCACGACGCCGCTCTCGTCGCGGTGCTCGGTGGGCGGCGCCACCCCAACGGCGCCGCGCTTCGTCGTCTCGCGCCAGGCGGAGGCGGCGTCATCGACCGCCAGAGCAATCGCCTTCACTCCGTCGCCATGGGCAAGTTGATGCGCGGCGATCGGCGAGGCAGGACTCAGCGCCGTGGTCAGCACAAACCGTATCTTGCCCTGCTCCACCACATACGAAGCACGATCCCGTGTGCCGGTTTCCGGACCACGATAGGCGGCCAGACGCATCCCGAAGGCGGAACGGTAGTAATGCGCCGCCTGGCGGGCGTTGCCCACGTAAAATTCGACGTGATCGGTCCCGTTGAGCGGCAGGAAGTCGGCGCTGGTTGGCGCGTCGTGCTCAGGCTCGGCAACGTGTGGCATCTCCGTCTCCTTCATACGCGAGCCGGTTCCACGGCCCGCTTCATCGCTTCCACGCAGCGCCGGTTCTCCTCGTCGGTTCCGGTTGAGATTCGCAGGCACTGCGGAAGGCCGAAAGCGGCAAGCGGGCGCACGATCACGCCCTGCCGCAACAACTGTTCGTTCAACGCGGCAGCCTGAGCCGCGCCCGCACACTCCACCATCACGAAATTCGCCTCCGATGGCGCAACGGTGAAACCCATCTCGCGCAACGAAGCGGTCAGGAACCGCAGCCCGCGCGCGTTTAACTCGAGGGACCGGTGCAGGAACTCCTTGTCGGCGAGGGCGCCGATGCCGGCCGCCTCCGCCAGCAGGCCGGGCTCAAACGGCAGCTTCACCTTCAACAGATTCGCAATCAGCCGCTCGTGCGCAAAGCCGTATCCAATGCGCGCCCCGGCCAGCCCGTACACCTTCGAAAACGTCCGCAGCGTGATGACGTTGTCGTAGCGGTAATACATCGAGTCCGGGTAGCGCGGATTGTCCTTGGCGTACTCGAAGTACGCTTCGTCGAGGATGATCAGCACGCGCTCCGGCACGTGGCGGTGAAAGTCGTCGAACTCGGTCTTGGTGAAAATGGTCCCGGTCGGGTTGTTCGGGTTGGCAAGGTAGATGATCTTGGTTCGGGGCGTGATCGCAGCGGCCAGCGCGGGCAGGTCGTAGCGCCAGTCGCGGTAGGGCACGGTTCGATAGGCGATGCCCCGGCTTTGAGCGAGTACCTGAAAGCCGATGAACGCTGCCTCCGTGGTCAGCACCTCGTCGTCATCGCACAGAAATGTCCGGATGATGTTCGACATGATTCCTTCCGAACCGTTTCCGGCGATGACATTTTCGACCTTCACGTCGTAGGTTTCCGCGAGCGTCCGGCGAAGCCGCATCCCCGCCTCGGGATAGCGATGCACGATGGCGAGATCTTGCCGGATGCGCTCGATCGCCAAGGGGCTCGGGCCCAGCGGATTCTCGTTTGAGGCAAGCTTCACCACCGACTCGAGGCCGTACTCGCTGCGCACTTGCTCCGCGCTCCGGCCGGCCACGTACGGCCGCAACGCCTCAATGTAGGGGGGGACCAAGGGCATGGCAATTCCATCCTACCGCCGGGCGAGTTGCGCCGGATCGGCCAGTATTCGTTTACTGGATGAAGAGATGATCGAACGCTATACGCGCCCCGAGATGGGCAAAATCTGGAGTGAAGAGAGCAAGTACCAGGCATGGCTCGAGGTGGAACTCGCCGCCTCCGAAGCCCTCGCCGAAACCGGCGAGGTGCCGCGCGAGGCCGCCGAGGCGCTCCGCCGTCACGCCGGGTTCCGGCTCGAACGCATCCACGAGATCGAGAGCGTTGTCCGTCACGACGTGATTGCCTTCACGACTGCGGTTTCTGAGACCATGCGCGCGGCCGGACACGGCGAAGCTTCCCGCTGGTTCCACTACGGGATGACCTCGAACGACGTCGTCGACACCGCTCAGGCGCTGCTGGTGAAACAGGCCTCCGAACGGATCGCCGCCGGCATCGCGAAGCTCGAGGAGGTTCTCGAGCGGCGGGCGTTTGAATTCAAGGACACGGTCCAGATCGGACGCACCCATGGGATCCAGGCCGAGCCGATCACATTCGGGCTGAAGATCGCGCTGTGGTACGACGAACTCCGCCGCAACGGCCGGCGCTTCCGGGATGCCAGCGAGGACATGCGCGTCGGCAAGATCTCCGGCGCGGTCGGCACCTTCGGGCACATCGGCCCCGAAGCCGAGGCTCGCATTTGCAAACGGCTCGGCCTGGAACCCGCCCCGATCGCCTCGCAGGTCATCGCGCGGGACCGCCACGCGTACTATCTTTCCGTCCTCGCCCTGGTCGCCGCCACCCTCGAGAAAATCGCGCTCGAAATCCGGCATCTGCAGCGCAGCGAAGTGCGCGAAGCCGAGGAGCCGTTCGGCGCGGGCCAGAAGGGATCCTCCGCCATGCCTCACAAGCGGAACCCGGTAACCTGCGAGCAGATCTGCGGCCTGGCGCGTGTCGTCCGGTCCAATGTTCAGGCAGCGTTCGAGGATATCGCCCTCTGGCACGAGCGCGACATCTCCCACTCCTCGGTGGAGCGCGTGATCCTGCCCGACTCGACTATCCTCACCGACTACCTGCTCGACAAGACAATCTGGCTGGTGGACGGGATGCGTGTGTCGGCCGAGCGCATGGCGCAAAATCTCGATCTCACCCAGGGACTCGTGTTCTCAGGCCAACTCCTGCTCGATTTGGCCGCGGCGGGCATGTTGCGCGAAGAGGCATACAGGCTGGTGCAGGGTGAGGCAATGAAGGCATGGGAGACGGGAGCGAGCTTCCGCGAGGCGATCGAGCAGTCGCCCGAAGTAGCAAAGTTCCTGTCGAAGGAACAACTTGCGGAGAGTTTCTCCGTCACCCGCCAACTGAAGAACGTGGACGCGATCTTCCAGCGGGTGTTCGGCCGGCAAAACGAAGCCATCACCGGCTAAGGCCGAATGTTGGAGATCCTACTAAATCTTTGCTTTCATTTTGCAGCGGTTTGGTTAAACTATAGATTCAGGTGAGTTCGTAATGAAAACGCTCGCCCCAGACACGACGGCCGGTATCTCCGAGTTTCAGCTTGCCCGGGTGTTGCTGGTCGACGACAACCCGGCTTCCCGTCTCACCCTCCAAACGGTGCTCAAGGCCAGCGGCTATCATGTTGATTCTGCTGCCTCAGCCGCCGAAGCCGTAGGTAAAATGGACTGTCACGAATACGAACTTGTCCTGAGCGACCTGCAGATGGAATCTCCCGAAGCGGGTTTGCGGGTCTTAGCCCACGCCCGCATCATGGACTACGAACCGGCCACCGCGATCGTCACGACCTATCAG
>DAIDIH010000102.1 GCA_027459465.1 Bryobacterales bacterium
CGCCAGCTCCGGCACCGAAGCCTGCATCCGGAACGCCAGCTCATACTGCGAAATCCGCGTCTCGATCTCCGGATCCCCGTACTCGGCCAGGTGCCGCTGGTTCAACTCGTCCAGCGTGTCCAGATACGCCCGCCGGTCCGCCCGCCCAAACCCCCGCGGATCGCTCAAGTACAACACCGGATCCCCCGACGACCGGAACTTCACGCCCTGGTACTTGCTCGGCAAAAACCCGCTGCCCCACAACCGGTCGTACAGCGGCTGCCCCTCCGACCCCACGCTGATCATCACCACGAACGCAGGCAAATCGCGGTTCTCGCTCCCCAGCCCATACACCACCCACGACCCCATCGAAGGCCGCCCCGCAAGCTGAAATCCCGTCTGGAAAAACGTCACCGCCGGATCGTGGTTGATCTGCTCGGTGTGCATCGACTTGATGAACGTCAGCTCGTCGGCGATCTTCGCCGTGTGCGGCAGCAGGTCGCTCACCCACGCGCCCGACTTCCCATGCTGCGCGAAGCCGAACTTCGAAGGCACCACCGGAAAGCTCGACTGCGACGCCGACATCCCCGTCAGCCTCTGCCCGTTCCGCACCGAATCCGGCAGGTTCGTCCCTTGCCAGTTCACCAGCTTCGGCTTGTAATCGAACAGCTCGATCTGCGACGGCCCGCCGGATTGAAACAAAAAGATCACCCGCTTCGCCGTCGGCGGAAAATGCGGCAGCCCCGGCAGCCCGCCGGTCGCGGCCGCCCGCGCATCCTCGCCCATCAGGTTTGCGAGCGCCGCCAGTCCCAACCCACTCGCGGTGCGCCCGAACAACGCGCGTCGTGTCATCTCGTTCTCAAACATGGCTCGTCATTCCTTCGTGATCGTCTCGTCCAGATTCAACATCGCGCTCGCCACCGCGGTGTAGGAGGCCAGCTCCGCCACATCGAGCGACGCATCGCGCCCCGATTCGCCCTGCTTCAGGAACTCCTCCGCCGCCTTCGGATCCGCCTGGTAGCGCTTCTCGAAATGATCGAGCATCTTCACGAGCGCCCGCTCCTCGCCCGGCTCCGGCGCGCGATCGAGCGTCCGCCACCATCCGTATTCGATCCGCGACGACGCGCTCGCCCCGCCTTCGAGCATCATCTTCTCCGCCAGCTTCCGCGCCGCTTCCAGATACGCAACATCGTTCATCAGCGTGAGGGACTGCAGCGGCGTGTTCGTCCGCGTCTCGCGCACGATGCAGGTCTCGCGCGTCGGCGAATCGAAGTTGATCATGTCCGGCGGCGGCGAGGTCCGCTTCCAGAACGTGTACAGCGTGCGCCGGTACAGCCCTTCGCCGTGGTCGGCGTGGTACCCGTCGCCACCCCCGAGTTCCGTCCACAGCCCCGCCGGCTGATACGGCTTCACCGAAGGCCCGCCCTGCTTTTCAACGAGCAGGCCGGCGACGAACAACGCCTGGTCGCGAATCATCTCCGCGGGCAGACGCACCCGCGGACCGCGCGCCAGCAGACGGTTCTCCGGGTCGCGCTGCTCGAGCTCCGGCGTCACGCGCGAGCTCTGCCGGTAGGTCTGGCTCATCACGATGGTCTTCACAATGTGCTTCACGTCCCAGCCCGAGTCCATGAACTCGACAGCGAGCCAGTCCAGAACGTCCTGATACTCCGGCCGCTCGCCCTGCACGCCGAAATCCTCCACCGTCTTCACCAGGCCGGTGCCGAAAAACATCTGCCAGAACCGGTTCACCGTCACACGCGCTGTCAGCGGATTCGAGCGGTCCACGATCCACTCGGCGAGGCCAAGCCGGTTGTCAGGCGCGCCCTTCGGCATCGGAGGCAGCGCGCTCAGCGTGCCCGCGGTCACTTCGTCGCCGTGTGCATCGTAGACGCCGCGCTTCAGGATGTAGGTCTTGCGCAACCCCGGCACTTCCTTCATCACCATCACCGTCGGAATCGTCGCCTCGTAGGCGTCGCGCGCTTTCACAGCCCCGGCGAGCGCCGCCTGCGCCTGCCGCACATCCCGCGGCGCGCCGGCGGCTAAAAAACATAAATGCAGCTTCGCGTTTTCCTGCTTCGTGCGCGCTTCCGGCGCCGTCCGCGCGGCCTCGCGCACCGTGGCGTCTGTCGCCAGCGCCTCGATTTCGTCGCCGGTGAGCGCGCGGTTGTAGATCCGCGCGTCCGAAATTTCGCCCTTAAACCGCATCCCACCGCCCGCGCCGATGCGCACCGGCTTCTGAATATCCATCGGCCAGTTCAGCTCATCGAACAGGATCTTCGTCTTCAGTTCGCGGCCGTCCACCCACATGTGAACGCCCTTGGCGTAGCGGCTTCCGTCGTAGGTCACCGCCACGTGCCGCCACTCGTTCAGCGGCAGCGTCTCTTCGCTCTCCACCCGCATGCCGATGTCGGTCCAGCGGTAGATGATGTGCAGCCGCAGATGGCCGTTGATCAGGTACAGCGCGTGCCCCTGGCCTTCGAAGTAGTCGTCGGCCTTTGAAACAATTGCGCCATTGAATGTTTCGGGTTTGATCCGTGCCGTGAAGGTGAACGGGCTCAGGTAATCGAGCTTCACGCGCGACGTCTTGCCCTCGGTGCCGGGCGAGGTGACGAAGTTCTTCCCGTCGAAAGGCGCCGAAGGCGTCTCGTCGACCAGCAGGCCATCGGTGACGGTCCAGTCCTTCCGCCCCCAATGCGCCTCGTGCTTCGTCCATCGCTGCTCGCCACGCGCGATCTTCGGCGCCAGCGCGTCCCAGGCCTTGAGCTTGGCGTCGCGGTCCGCGGTGAGCGCGGCCAGGCGCTTCTGCTCGTCCGGAGTCGGCGCCTGGATCATCGGCTCGTCGTTGCCCCAGTTGTAAACGAGTCCCTTCTCCGGCACGTTGTTGAAGAACGCGAACATGCGGTAGTAGTCGCGCTGCGGAATCGGGTCGTACTTGTGATCGTGGCAGCGCGCGCAGCCCACCGTCAGCCCCAGCCACACGGTGGATGTCGTCTCGGCGCGGTCGGCCACGTACTCGACGCGAAATTCTTCGGGCACGATGCCGCCTTCGGCGTTGGTCCGGTGGTTGCGCAGGAAGCCCGTGGCGATGATCTGGTCGAGCGTGGGATGCGGCAGCAGGTCGCCGGCGAGTTGGTCGATGGTGAACTCGTTGAACGGCATGTTGCGGTTGAAGGCGTCGATCACCCAATCGCGCCAGCGCCACATCTGCCGGTTGCCGTCGCTCTGGTAGCCGTTGGTGTCGGCGTAGCGCGCGGCTTCCATCCATCGATAGGCCATGCGTTCGGCGTAGCGCGGGGAAAGCAGTAGACGGTCTACCTGCTTCTCGTACGCGCTCGGCGATGTGTCGGCGAGGAAGGCGCGCTCCTGCGCGGGAGTTGGCGGAAGGCCCGTCAAATCGAGCGAAACGCGCCGCAGCAGCGTGAGCTTATCGGCCTCGGGCGAAGGCTTCCATCCGATCTCTGCAAGGTGCGCGCGCACGTACGCGTCGATCGGTGCGAGGTTCGGGTCCGCGCCGTGGGGCAGCGGCGCGCGCGTGGGCGGAATGAGCGCCCAGTGCTTCTGCCACTTCGCGCCGGCCGCGATCCAGCGCCGGATCAGGTCGACATCGTGCGCCGGCAGAGCGTCGTGGCCGCTGTAGACCGGCGGCATGCGGCGAGCTTCGTTGGTGGACGAGATGCGGAGGTAGAGTTCGCTGTGGCTGGGGTCGCCCGGGACGATGGCGATGTGGCCGCTGGGGAGTTTTCCCTTGGCGACATCTTCGACGTCGAGGCGGAGACCGGCCATCCGGGTGAGGGAGGAAGGGCCGTGGCAGGTATAGCAAGTGTCGGAGAGGATAGGACGGATATCGCGGTTGAACTGTGGCACAAGACCGCTGTCGATAACGTTACCGGTAACGCTAACAACGTACAGACAACAAAACGCTGTCAAAACGGCGAACATATGGCGAAAATCACGCATGGCTATAAAGACGCAAACCACGTAAAAACGCGCACTTGGCGCATTATATACGACCTCGCCATGCGGCGGGGCGGGGACTTGGAGTAGGCTGGAACGATGACTCGACGCACGATGTTTCAAACGCTGGCTTCGGCGCCCTTGTTGGCGGGAACGGCGGCGGAGGCGGCGCCCCGGGGGATGCCGTCTCCGAAGATTCGCGATGTGCAAGTGATCGCCACCGAGCCAGCCGGAGTGCGGCTCACGGTGGTGAAGATAGTTACCGACCAGGACGGGTTGTACGGGTACGGCTGCG
>DAIDIH010000103.1 GCA_027459465.1 Bryobacterales bacterium
CCTAGCGGGACTTTACTGCGAGTAACTGCCCGGGCCGAGGCTGGGCTCTGCTAATCGATTCATTCAGCAAGATTTTGACTTTCTTGCTGCCTCCCGTTTGCGTATTACCCTATTGTAGGGATTCTTCGACACTATACAACATTTCTATTGCTTCTTGTTCTCCTCTGGCTGTACTATTGTATTACCCTGTATGGCCTCGCTCGTCGCCAAGAAGAAAGCCAACCAGATCTACTACTACGTCGTCGACAGCGCCCGCGTGGACGGCAAGCCCCGCATTGTCCATCAGACCTACCTGGGAACCGCCGAGCGCGTCGCCGCCCTCATCAAAGACCGCACCGCCCCGGTCCCGCTTTCGGCCACCTCACTCGACTTCGGCCTGCCCGGTGCTCTCTGGCGCGCGGCTCAAGACCTCGGCGTTTTTGACCTTCTGTTGTCCCTTTGGCCTGCACCCCGTTCCGGCCCTGCTCCGGCTCACTATCTGCTTCTGGCCGCCATTCACCGCATCTGCCAGCCCGGCCCCAAAACCGAAGTCGCCGACTGGTACAGCCGCACGATCCTCGCCTCCCTGTGGGGCTTCCCCGCCGAGCGCTTCACCTCACAGGCGTTCTGGGATTGCTTTGACCGCATCCGCACGGGCGGCGGCGATGACGAACTGGATCAGGCCCAGACCCGCCTGCTGGGAGCCTGGAAAGACAGGCATCTGGTGGGCCGCCGCCTGCTGGCCTACGACACCACCAACTTTCACACCTACGTGGCCAGCACCAACTCGCGCAACCAACTGGCGCAACGCGGCCACAATAAGCAGGGCCGTCACAACCTCAGGCAAGTGGGTCTGAGCTATGTCCTGGATGGCGACAACGGGCTTGGACTCTGCCACCATGTCTACCCCGGCAACGTCACCGACGCCGACGAACTGCCGGCAGCCCTGGACCGCATCGGCGCTCTGCTGGATCGCAATCAGATCGGCCGGGACACCGTCACGCTGGTGCTCGACAAAGGATCGGCCGCCCTGGCCAACACGCTCGAACTGGAGCGGGCCGGCGTGGGCTGGATCTCGGCCCTGCCGTGGAATCAGGCGCCGGTCCCACTGCGAGCGCGCGATGCCGAACAACTCAGCCCCTGCGGTGGCTTGCCAGGCATTCGCGCCGCGGCCGAACAACACCTCGTGCACGGCCAGCATTATCTCTGTGTGGTGAAGTACTCATCCTCATTTGCAGCTGAACAACTGCAAAGCCTCACCACCTCCCTGGCCAAGGCGATGCAGAACCTGCGGCGTCTGGCGCTGGAACTGGCCAGGCCGAAGGCCCGCTTCGAGGAACGCGGCATTCGCAACAAGATTGCCCGCTGGCTCGCGCCGGATTTCCTGGCCGAACTGGTTCGCTACGATCTGCAGTCCGTCGACCGGCGATGGCAACTCCATTTCGACTTCGATCATCAGGCCTGGCTGTCTCTGATGGCCCATCGCCTCGGCCGGACCGTCCTGCTCACCAACCGCATGGACTGGACCGCCGAGCAGGTGGTCACCGCCTACTCAGGCCAGCAGCGCATCGAACAGGTCTTCCGCGGCTTGAAGGACGGCGACTGGCTCGGTTGGGGGCCGATGCATCATTGGACCGACAGCAAGATCCGCATCCACGCCTTCTACTGCATGCTCGGTGTGTCCCTGCTGCAATCGCTGCACAGGCAATCCCAAGCCGTTTGGCCCGGTCTCTCCGTCGAGCATCTGCTGATGGAACTCGACCAGATCAAGCAATTCGTGCTGCTCTACCCCGCGCAAGGCGACAAGGGTCCTCATCGCACCGCCACCGTGCTTTCCAAGCACACTCTGGCTCAGCAGAGCCTCGCCGAGGCGCTCGGCCTCGACAAACTCAACAGCGCCCCGCGTGGGTAATACACCCCTCCCCACGCAAATGCCCTCCACTCACTGCCTTACAGCCCTCGGAAGGGATGTGGCAGTAAACTCCCGCTAGGCCTGGTCATAGGAGCCAACACAGGGACCTTCAGCATCGTCCACTCTGTCCTCCTGGAACCATTACCGTTCCGCCAACCCGGCCGTATTCTGGCCATCTGGGATACTTATCTGCCGGAATTTTCAAAAGCCGGTGTCTCCCCTGCCGAATTGGCGGCATGGGGCACACAGCGCGATCTGTTTGAAGACACCTCCTAGTACCGCTACGTGCCGCTCGATGGCATCTTAGTGATTCCTGGATCGGATCCCATAACCATCCACGCAGGATTCATAGCGACTAACTTGTTCTCCTTTCTGGGCGAGTCTCCTACCCTCGGCCGTCCTTTCTCGGGGGAAGAAGAGCCCAACTCGGTGTTACTAAGTCACAGGCTATGGATCCAGCGGTTCGCTGCAAACCCAGCTATCGTCGGGCAAACCATTCTGTTCCGGGGCGAACCGTGCCGGGTTGTTGGCGTCATGCAGGCCGCGGCGCAATTTCCGGCATGGGCAGACTTGTGGCTGCCAAAAGGCCCTCTTCTGGGCGATGAGTTAACGAATCCGGTCCGTCACGCACTTGGTTTTCTGGGACGCCTGCGCTCCAGCGTACATGCGGAGAGAGCCTCCGAACGCCTTTCTGCCCTGTCGCGGCAACTTTCGGCGGCGAATCCCAAGACCAGTACCGGGTGGGGCATTCGCGCCGCCGGGCTTCGGCGCGATCTTACTGGTGACGTTCGCCCGGCGCTGCTTCTGCTCACGGGCGCCGCCTCATTGTTGCGGATTGTCGGTTGCGCCAACATAGCCGGGTTTCTTCTGGCGCGTTCCGCGGCGCGGTACAGGGAAGTAGCCATTCGGGTTGCCGTGGGCGCTGGCGCGTCCCGCATCATCGGCCAGTTTCTCCTCGAGTGCGTGCTCCTCGCGCTCCTCGACGGAGCGGCCGGCGGCCTGCTCGCGAAGGTGACACTCGCACTGGTGCTCCCCGCACGTCCTCTGATCGATGCGACGGTGCTGCTCGCTCTCGCTGCCGGGTCGGTGAGTACGGGAGTTCTCTGTGGCCTCGCCCCGGTTTTCGATGTTCTCCGACTGGATCCGCAAGCTGCCCTGAAACCGGCGGCGGAGCCTCATCGCACCAGCCACATTCGCGCCGCGCTGGTGGTCCTGGAACTAGCGTTGACGTTAACCCTGGTAATCGGCGCGGCGATCCTCGCGAAGGGTTTCGCCAATCTTGTGAAGGAGGATCCGGGCTTTAACCCGACTGGTGTGCTCACGGCGAGCATTCTCACTCCACCTTCGGAGAAGCCCGCGCAATTATCCCATCGCATTGAGGAGCGCCTGCGCTCTCTACCCGGCGTTCGGACCGTTGCGGTAACTAACGCCCTGCCGCTCATCGCGAATCGCGCGAATACGTCGCGCTTTAATGTGCCGGGAAGCCCGCTCATCCACCCTGGCGCTCCCCCCGCCGCGCAGATCCGTGCCGTGAGTCCCACGTATTTTTCCGCGATGCAAATTGCCGTCAAGGCGGGCCGCCCGTTCACGGAGCGCGATCTGAATCAATCCGTAGTGATCATCAACGAAACCATGGCTCGCCGCTTCTGGCCGGGCAGGAACCCGGTCGGCGTCAAGTTCATTACCGGACCCTGGGGAGCACAGCCTCTTTGGTCGACGATCGTCGGTGTCGTCGCGGACGTGAAGAACTTCGGGCTCGACTCTGAGCGGAGTCTTGATATCTACCACCCTACGCTCACCGCCGAGTACCTGGTTGTCAAGACGAAAGGGGACCCGTTGGCGCTCGCTCCCAGTGTGCGACGCGCCCTACGCGCCGCCGCGCCAGAGTTGGCGATTTCGGAAATCCATTCGATGGGTGAAATTGCGCACGAAGCCGCGCACAGGCGCCGGGTGACTTTATACCTTCTCGCCGCAGTTGCGTTGGTCGCTCTAGTGCTTGCCTTGGTCGGCATCTCCGGACTGATGTACTGGACCGCCGCCCAACGGCGACGCGAACTGGGAATCCGTATGGCCCTTGGCTCGCAACGCAGGCAGGTCGTCGCATTGATTCTTCGCAGCGGGGCATATCTCGCGCTTGCCACTATTGGTTTGGGGCTCGCCGGTTCCTTCGCTTTACGGGCGGTGATGGGGAGATTTGCCTACGGAGTGAATCCGGGCGACCCGCTCATCTATGTCATGGTGACGGCGGCGCTGTTGGCGGCGGCTCTTTGCGCCTGCTATTTTCCTGCCCGCGAGGCCAGCCGCCGTGACCCCATGGTATCGCTGCGACATGAGTAAGTCGCCGCCGGCAGCGACCTACTCGCCCAGACGGAGCCGCCCTCTGACGGCTTCGGCCACCTCGGATGCCTGTTTGACACGAAGTACGTCGAACCCCGCCGCGCGCCCCGATTTCTCGCCTGCCTCGGAATCCTCGACGACGAGCGGGCGGCGGGCTTCGACTCGCTCGGCTGCCAGCAAATATGGCGCGGGCGAAGGTTTCAATGCGCCGGCCTCGTGGCCGCAGACGAGCACGTCGAGCGAATCCATCAAGCCCGCCTGCTCGAGTACCGGCTGGACGTCCTCGCGGCCACTGGAAGTGACGACCGCAATCCGGTATCCTCGCAGTTCTGTGATCAGGTCGCCGACGCCAGGTGAGACCGGCAGCAACTCTGCCATCTTGTGTCGAAACATCGCCTTCTTTAACGGATAAAGCTCGAGGAGACGATCCGTCATCTCGAGCCGTCCGGCGTGGCGGGCGATGACTTCCAGCATTGGGCGTTCGGCGATGCCCACGCACTCGGCCTGATAGAAATCCCAGCCGATGCGGATTTCGACGGTTTCAAGTAACTCGCGCCAGCAGGCATAGTGCACCGGTTCGCTGTCGACAATTACGCCGTCGAAATCGAATAACACCGCGTCATAGGTTGATCCGCTCACTGAAACGTGATGCTCCCGATGATGCGTTGGTAGACGTTCTGCACCTGGCCGTACTCGCTTCCGGGCGTCACGAATACCAGGTACAACATCCCTTGCGGCCGCACTGTCGTGACCAGTAGATCCACCCCGCGGGCTTCATCGGGATACGGCGAGTGAGAGTAGAGCACGGTCTCGAGACCCGCCTGCCCACCCACTCGGATCGACCGCGCCGCCTTCGCCACCGTCATCTGCGGATTCTCCTTCTGGAGCTGTTGAATCAACTGCTGGGTTCCGGTCCGCAGATTCACGCTGCCGGTGTCGGCGCCGTAAAAACTCGCAATCATGCCATAGCCCACGCTGGTGGCGCCGTCGGAACCTTTGACCAGGCCGGAGCCTGGAGCGATCGTTACGGCTCCGGATTGCTGGTCGCCATATACCTGCCAATTCGACGGGTACTCGAGCGAGTACGCATTGCTCGAGAAACTCGTCAGCGATGCCGCGGGACGGGCCACGGGCGCCGTTTGGTCCTGGCTTCCCGCACTGCCTGGGGCCGGCGCGGCCTTGTAGTTGCCCGGCGGAGGCATACGGCTTACCACGTCCTTGATGTGCGGAAACTCGCCCGTGTTCGCGTTGTAGTCCCTTTGCGGCATCTGCTGCAATTCTTCTTCGACGGCTTTCACACGGTTGCCGGGGTTGGGATGGTCGGAGAGAAACTGCGGCGCCATCTTGCCCCCGTTCGCTTCCAGTTTTTCGAAGAAATGCGCCATCTCTAACGGGTTGTAGCCTGCATCGGCCATCATCTCGGCCCCGTTGTAGTCGGCCTGCGCTTCTGCGTCGCGGGAGAACTTGAGAATCAGGGAATTCGCTCCAAACCCAAGCCCATACTGCGCCAGGCTGCCGAGCATGGTCCCGCCAAACATCGCTCCGGCAAGTGCCGCAGGCAGCGAAATCAGGTTTTGCTTCGATGCCTCATGGGTTCCGTGCCGCAGCGCCACATGGGACATCTCGTGCGCCAGCACGCCCACGAGCTGCGCTTCATTGTCCGCCGCCAGAATCGTCGCCGAATTGATGAAGATCGGCCCGCCCGGCAGCGCGAAGGCGTTGATGTTCTTGTCGTAGATCAGGTGATAGTTGAAGGGGAAGGAACCTGCGCGTGGCGATTTTTGTAACTTTTTGCCGAGCAGGGTGAGGTAATCCACGACCTCCTTGTTATTCACCACCGGCTGCGTTTTCATGACCTGCGCTTCGGCTTCCTGCCCCAGCTTGATGTCCTGCTGGGGGCTGAAGAAGTTGAACCCGGGCTTCAGATATTTCAGTTCGGCATGAAGCAGCACGGCGCCGCAAACCGCTGCTGCGGCGGTCCCCAAGATCCGCCTGGATATTGGCATATTCATCCCCATTCCCCCTCAGGATAGCGCGGGCTCCGACCAAGGCCTGCCGGGCGGCGAGGCCATCGCGCCCATGGTGCGCCTATAATCGTGTCGAGGTTCGCACCCATGCCGCGCCGCAGACTGGCTCCGATTCTGCTCCTGGTGATTCCGTCGCTTGCCCAAACCTCCCACACCATCTCCGTCACCGACAACGGCTATCGCCGGACGTGGTGGAAGGAGGCCGTCGTCTACCAGGTTTATCCGCGGTCGTTTAAGGATTCCAACGGGGATGGGATCGGCGACATACCGGGGATCACGTCGAAGCTAGAATACCTGAGGTCGCTCGGCGTAAACGTGATCTGGCTTGGGCCGCACTACGACTCGCCGAATGCCGATATGGGGTACGACATCCGCGATTACCGCAAGGTGATGACCGAGTTCGGCACGATGGCCGATTTTGACGTCCTGCTGGCCGGCATCAAGCAGCGTCACATGAAGCTGATCATCGACCTGGTAGTGAACCACACCAGCGATGAGCATCGATGGTTCGTCGAGAGCCGCAAGTCGAAGGCGAATCCTTATCGCGATTACTATTTCTGGCGTCCGGGAAAGAACGGCGGGCCTCCGAATAACTTCCCATCGTTCTTCTCCGGCTCGGCGTGGCAACTGGATCCCACGACGAACGAGTATTATCTTCACCTGTTCGCGGTGAAGCAGCCGGACCTGAACTGGGACAATCCGAAAGTCCGGCAAGACGTTTATGGCCTCATGAAATTCTGGTTGGACAAGGGCGTCGACGGGTTCCGGATGGATGTGATTACGTTGATCTCGAAGAATCCCGCGTTTCCGGATCTGAAACCCGGGCAGAATTTCGTCGATGTGTATGCCTCCGGACCTCATCTCCACGAGTATCTGCAGGAGATGAACCGCGATGTCCTCTCCCACTACGACGTCATGACCGTTGGCGAGGCGCTGGGGATCTCGTTGAAGCAGACCCCCCTCATCGTTGACGAACGCCGCAAAGAGCTGAACATGATTTTCAACTTCGCCATCGTGAACGTCATGCGCCAGGGGCGCCATATCCGGCATTGGACTCTGCCGGAGTTGAAGGCGGTGTATTCCGAGCAAGCTGCGGCTCTCGACGCTCACTCCTGGAATACGATTTTCCTTTCGAACCATGACAACCCGCGGCTGGTGTCGACGTTCGGCAACGATTCGGCGCGATGGCGCGAACCATCGGCCAAGGTCCTGGCGACGCTGCTGCTGACCCAACGCGGCACGCCTTTTATCTATCAGGGCGACGAACTGGGAATGACAAACTTCCCGTTCAAGACGATCGCCGAGATCGAAGACATCGAGGCGAAGAACGCATGGAAGGCGGATGTCGAAACCCGGAAAGAGACGGCGGACGCTTTCATGGACGACATGCGGCACACGAGCCGGGACAACTCGCGCACGCCGATGCAATGGGACGCGACGGAGAACGCAGGCTTCACGACGTCGCGGTCGCCCTGGCTTGCCGTGAATCCGAATTACAAGTCCATCAACGCGACGGCGGAACTTGCGGATCCGAACTCCGTTTATCATTACTTCCAGCGTTTGATCGCCTTCCGGTCCAGGACGCCTGCGTTGATTTACGGCGACTACAAGGATCTGAATCCCGGCGATCCGAAGGTTTTCGTTTACACGCGGGTGCTGGGTCCGGAGCGGTATCTGGTGGTGATGACGTTTTCGGCAGACGCAGTCACTTATAAGCTCCCGGGTCACGTGCGCGCGGGCGAACTGGTCTTCACTTCGGGGGCCTCACACGAGGGACACACCGGGACGCTTCATCTTTCCGGTTGGGAGGCGCGGATTTACCGGCTGTAGTTACGGACGAGATGTGCGGCCGAGGCGGTAATTGACCGTCAGCGTGACATAGGACGGCAGATAGACTCCGACCACTTGTTCGAACGGACTCATCTGGCCGGCCACGGCGAGTACTTCGGTGGTTTGGCCGGTATAACCGCCGGCGATGAGAAACTCCACCCCGGCCTCGATCCGGCTGTTGAGTTGCCGCGTGAGGGCTCCACGGAACTCGCGGATAGGGACGCTGTTGAATCCATCTCCGAGCGGTGTGCGTCCTACGTCTTCAAACTCGGCCCGGCCATGGAGACCGAGGGGTAATTTGTCCACCGTGCCGAGAAAGTCGGAGATGAGACGGGGCGCCTCCGGGACTGGAGCGCCGGTGGAGAGATCGCGCGCGTCGGCCTTCGATAGGGAACCTTGGAGCATCCCGAACCCGAAATACCTCCGTGCGGCGACGGTGACGAAGCGGTTCCGGCTCGGTCCCAGATCGTATTGCAGGCCTGTGTCGGGGTCGATCTTAGCGAGCGTCGCTTCCTGTGTCAGCCGGCCCAGTGTGACACGCAGATCGATGCCTTCGATTTTCTTGTCCACTACCAACTGCATCGAGTGCGCCTGGCTGACCGGAGTGCCCTGCTGGGTACCTGTCCCGATCCTCGGATCGTTGGTGAAGAACGCCTGTCCGAAACTAAACGCGACGATTGGCAGTATGGCTCCTTCGGGAGGTACGAGGCTCAGAGTGGCTTTCGGTGAGTTCAAACCAGCCCACTTCTGATAGGAATTCAGGGGGTGCAGCAGGTCCTGGTTCACAAAGTCGATCTGATCTCGCCGCCATCCGAGGTCGTATCGAAGCCAGTTCGTCAGCCTCCCGTCGATCGCGACGTAGGGTGTCAAGAACCCGATTGTGACGTTGTTTGCCGTCACCGGGACGAATGGTCCGTACACGGCGGGATTGGTAGAGAGATAGTGGTCGAGATCGAGCCGCTGCGGCGCATCGCGGAACGAATCGAAGCCGGCCATGATGGACAGATGCCGGTCCAGTTTCTTTATGTATGTGGCATTGCCTCCCGCCACCGTCCGGAACTCGCTTTGCCGGATGAGGCCGTCGCCGAAGTTCGAATACAGCGCGAGGTTGTAAGTGCGGAACATTCCTGAGACCTGTAAGTCCGAGGACGGGTCGAGATGCCAGATGTCGTTTAGGGCAACAAGACCCGTGTGCGTCTGATCCTTTTGCCGCGGGTCGATGGTGTCATGGAGCCCCGGAACACCCAACGGGACCAGACCGGGAATCATGGACCAGCCGTAGTAGCCGATGACGAAGAGCGTCAACTCATGCCGGCCGATGTCGAACACGCGATAGCCGTTCACTTTGTACTGCTGCCGGTGCTCGAGCGTATCCAGGAATCCGTTCCCATAGGAGGCCTCGACTGCGACCCAGGCTTTCGTCGACGGTTGGCCGGGACTCCAGCCCGCGACGGCGTCTATGTCGCGGGAATCCCCAGTGAGGTCCAGGAACGGCTCAAGGCGCGGTAGGAACCCATAGGTCGCCGCGAGGTTGACTGAGTGGTCGCCTTCACGAACGTTGAAAGCTCCGCCATCGGTTTCTACCGTTTCGATCACCGGCGCGATCATGACGTTTGGATCGGCGTAGCCGTTTCCGTGGGCGTTCGCACTCAGGTTGTTGGGGACGAGATAGGAGCCGGCCTGAAAGTACTGGGCGATGGGCTCGCCGTGGTCTCCCGCGACTCCTGGCGCGAAATATTGAGGCGCCTTAATTCCACCCGACGCTGTCTCGATCGGGAGGCCGGGGATGGAGACGGGCGCGCCGGGGCGGCCGGGATTGGCGTCGAGCAGCTCATCCCGAACATGGATCTGTTGCGAAGGGTCGGGGTGCTCGAGGTCCACGCCTTCGGCTGCCGCGCTTACCGTCACCGCCTCGGCGTGCCGGGCGATCTGTTCAAAGCGAAGCGCAAGAACGGCCGATTCTCCGGCTTTCAGGATGACGTCCGCGCTCATGCCTGCGAATCCCTCCGCGTCCGCGGCGGCACGATAGGTTCCCTCGGCTACGGAAGCAAACTCGAATCGGCCTCCGGAATCGCTACGGGTCTCGGCGACGGGCTGCCCAGCGGCCGTTTCCAGCCGCACGCGCGCCCCGACGACGGGTTGGCCTTGCGGGTCGGTGATCCGTCCGGAGATACTGCCATCAGCGGCCCATGAGGGAACGGCAAGGCACAAACAGAGAACAGCGAGCGCGCGAAGCAGTGCGGAACCTCCAGTGCTACGAATCTAAAAATCGTATTACCGCCATATGAATGTAGCACGGATGGGACAACTGTGCTACGAAAGAGAGGACATATGTCTGAACTGGCGCGCATCGGGATTTCGGTGCCGGAAGACCTGCTCTCGGAGTTCGACAAGCTGATTGCCAAACGGGGCTATACGAACCGTTCGGAGGCGTTTCGAGATCTGGTTCGGAACGAACTGGTCAATGACCTTGCCGTTTCGCCGGGCGCCGAAGTGTGCGGCTCCATTACGCTCATTTACGATCATCACGCCCGCACGCTTCTGGAAAAGCTCTCGGGCCTTCAGCATCATTACTACGCCGCCGTGCTGTCGAGCACCCACGTGCATCTCGATCACGACAATTGCCTTGAGGTGATCCTGGTGAGGGGCAAGGCGGTGCTGGTCCAAAAGCTGGCCAATTCGTTGATCGCGATGAAGGGTGTCAAGCACGGCCGGCTTGCGATCACGGTGTCCGGCCGGGATCTCCCTTAAATGGGTTGTCAGCGCACGGTATAGGGTCTCGCTATTCTCGCTTCCTTAAGCGCCCGGGCCCACCAGGCGAGTTGATTGAGCATGGTGCGGGCGGCTTCTTCGCTGCCGCCGGAGTCGATAAGAGTCCCGTCTTCTCCCAGGCGCGCCCAGACGCCGTGGAGGCTCACAGTGTTCCGGACGGTCACTGCGTGGAGTTCGGCGAAAACCTGGCGGAGTTGTTCTACGGCGCGAAGTCCGCCCGAGATGCCGCCGTAGGAGACGAAACCGACGGGCTTGGCCTGCCACTCGCCACTGGACCAGTCGATGGCGGCTTTGAGCGGCGCGGGAAAACTGTGGTTATATTCCGGCGTGACGATGACGAAAGCATCGGCTTTGTCGATGCGGCCGGCGAGCGCGGTCACTTCGGGCGGACGTGAATTGGAGAGCGTGCCGGGCAGGCGAGCGTCGCGCAGATCGATTACGTCCAGGTCTATGTTTCCAAATTGCTGCGCTACGGTCCGGAACCACTCGGCGATGGCTGGACCGCGCCGTCCTTCTCTGGTGCTGCCGATTACAATTGCCAAGGCGAGCCGTTCCTCTGCCGAGGTCATGCCCGTTTCTCCTGTGCATAGCTGGCGAGGAGGCGGTATCGCCGGAATGCGCTCGCGACCACTCGAGGAAAGTTCCGGACAGCGAGCCACCGCTCTCCTTCGCCGACCGTGCCTTGGCCGGCCGCTTCGAGCGCCTCACGGTGCGCCTGTTCACTGGTCCACTCTGCGTAGTTCAGCACGTGTTTGCCGTCTATACTGAGGTGGAAGTAGCCCGACAGGCCGCCTGCGGACAGTCCCGGCTCGCCATCTAAAGCGTCGAACACGGTGTTAACCCAGCGGGCCTGCCGGTCAACATCTGATGCGTCGAGCTCGATCCTCATGACGACGAGGCATTCCGGCTCGGGCCCGTCCTCCCAATGTCGTTCGCGATAGAGGCGGTAGGCCACGTGAGGAGCCGGTTGAACGCCTGGGACGGCAGGGGCGACTTTTTCTCGCCGGGCTGGCAGTAGCTCGCGGGCGAACCCGCGGTAGGACTCCTCGTGTTTCCACTGCTCGTACGTCAGAACAGTGTCTCCGGCCGTGCCGGCGAACAGCGTGACGGAAATCAATCCACGCGGCCATTCTTCGCCTTCCCAGGCGGAACGGAATGCTTCCGCGAAAGCGTGTTGCCATGGCACGGTGCCGACCTTCGCTTCACTCACCGAGACAAGCCCGGCGCCAGCGCGGGCGATCACCGGCCATTGCGGCGTTGTGGCGAAATTCATTTTGTGTCTCCTGCTGATCCGGTTTGGACCGGAACAGTTCCATACTAGAAGTTAAAGTGAACTTTAAGTCAAGAGTCTGATGTGATATTTTTGGGGCCATGGCTGAGTTGTTGACGATCAGCGTGGTGGCGCGGCGCAGCGGGGTTGCGACGTCGGCGCTGCGTTTCTACGAAGAGAAAGGACTGATCAGCTCGGCCCGGACTGCTTCCGGGCATCGTCGCTATCCCCGGGCGGTTCTCCGCCGCGTTGCTTTTATCGTCTTCGCCCAGCGGATGGGGATGTCGCTCGAGGAGATCGCGGGGGAGTTGGCCAAGCTTCCGCAGAACCGTGTTCCGGAGCGAGCCGACTGGGCTCAGCTTTCCACTTCGTGGACTGAGCACATCAACCAGCGCATTGCCGAACTTGAGCGGTTGCGCGACCGGCTTGCCGGGTGCATCGGGTGCGGATGCCTTTCGCTTGATGCCTGCCAATTCGCGAACCCGGCGGACCGGGCCGCACGGCGGGGTCCGGGAGCGCGGTTTATCCTCGGGGATCCGACCGGCTGAAGCGCGGGCGTCAGACGGTTTCGTCGTTGAACATCTCGAGTTGGCCGCCGGGCTCGGGTTTCCTTGACCGCTTGCGCGCGGCTCCGCCGATGACGCCGAGGACACGCATTTCGGAGATGGCGGCGCGGGGGACGAAGAGGCGCTGATTTTGGTAGTTGGGGTCGGGCGGGACGAGGGAAAAGCCTTCGGGTTCCCAACCGAGGGGGTCATTGGTCATGACGCCTTCCAGGGCCTCGCCGTCGCGCAGACGGAGGCGGACCCAGAGCCCGCTCATCTTCGGGCGGTTAAGAAAGACGCGCATTTCGCGGCGGGTCTCCTGCTGGTCGAAGTCCCGGACGAAGCAGACATAGCGCACCTCTTTGTATGGCACCCGGGCGAGGGATCCATCCGGGGTGAGGACCTCGATTCCGTCCTTGCCGAGCCATGTCTGGGGATTGATGAACCCCTTTACGGCGGCGCGGTCAAATCGAGCGACCAGCACACGCTTGCTCGTCGACCCCGCCACGAGAAACCTCCTTCGAAGAGTCCCGGCCTGGCCTCGGGCGGCCGCCGATACTGTGGCGCCCGGCCGTGGAGACGGGAAAAAGCACGAAAATCCCCTCTGGCCGCTCCGCGGTTCTCCCAAACAATTTCGCCGATATTGTATCATTGGCTCAATGCGGACTGCGGCAAGCGAATCCGCCCGGCTTCGGTCGTTTCTCGATTTCTGCCGCGTCGAAAACGGGCTGTCGGCGAATACAATCTCCTCATATCGCACTGATCTCAAAAGGTTTACTAAGTTTCTTGAGAAATCAGAGGGCCGTGCCGACGCAGACTTTTCCGCCGCCACCCTGGCCGGGTACGTGAATTCGCTGTACCGCGCCGGGCTTGCGGCGCGGTCGATTGCGCGCCATATCACGACGCTTCGTACGTTTTCGGCGTTTCTGGTTGAGGAGAGGCATCTTGGCTCCGATCCGGCGGCGACGCTGACGCTGCCGAAAATCGGCCAGCCACTTCCGAGATTCCTCAACAGAGGGCAGGTGGAGGATCTGCTGGCTGCCCCGGATACGACGAAGCCTTCCGGTGTCCGAGACCGGGCGATGCTTGAGCTGCTCTATGCCACCGGGCTTCGTGTGTCGGAGCTTTGCCATGTACGCACCGCGAACCTGGACGCCAAGCTTGGCGTGCTGAGCGTCGTGGGAAAGGGCAACAAGCAGAGATTAGTTCCGGTTGGCCGATCCGCGCTCGAGGCGGTGGAGGAGTATTGCCGGACGGCGCGGCCGGCGCTGCTAAAAGGTCGCATGAGTCCTTATCTATTCGTCACGGCCCGCGGCGGTCCTCTAACGCGGCAGGCATTTTGGAAACTCCTTGTGAGTTTGGGGAAAAAAGCCGGGATTTTCCACGATCTGACGCCGCACGTTCTGCGTCACAGCTTCGCGACCCACCTACTTGAAGGCGGCGCGGGGCTGCGGGGGGTTCAGACGATGCTCGGTCACAGCGACATCGCTACCACGCAGATTTATACTCACGTCCTCCGTTCCCGCCTCCGCCAGACGGTGGATCAGCATCACCCGAGGGCTTAGCGCGATGCGATCCCCGTCTTCGATGGTCTTAAGAGCGGTCCACGCAACCATCCTCCGCCGGCGCTGCCGATCGGCCGGCCATATCACAACCAGTCCATGCCCCCCGGCGCCGTGCCGCGTCCGTCCAAGGAGACGCTTGCGATGAGCGATTACATGTTCATGCTGGACAACCACCTGAGCTCCGAGCAGAGCCGGATGGTGGAAGAGATTCAAGCGGTGACGCAGAACGCCAACGTGAATCTGTACCTCACGGGCGGCGCGCTCCGCGACATGCTCGGCGGCTTCCCCCTGCATGAGATTGACTTTACGGTGGAAGCTCAGCCCACGAAGCTGGCGCGGACGCTCGAGGCCAAGGCTGGGGCCAAGATCCTGGCTTCCGACGATCACCGCAAGATCGTGTGGATCGAGTTTCCCGGCGGTGTCCGCACGAGCCTGGCGATGGCGCGGACGGAGAAGTACACCAAGCCGGGAGCGAAGCCACAGGTACAAGCCGCTACGATTCATGAGGACCTGCGCGGCCGCGATTTTACGGTGAATGCGATAGCGCTGTCGTTGTCTCGCGCCTCCCGCGGCCTGCTGATCGATCCAACGAACGGGGCTGGAGACCTCGAGCGGAAGGAGTTGCGGGCCGTGAGCAACTACACGCTCTACGACGATCCTTCGCGGATTCTCCGGATGTTCCGGCTGCAGGTGCGGCTGGGGTTTGCGATTGAAGAGCGGACGCGGATGCAGTACCAGAACGTCCGGGAGGCGCAATTGGAGACGCGGATTCCCCCCGCGCTTCTGCGCGACGAACTGCAGCGGATCGCACAAGAACCCGATCCCGGCCAGGTGCTCCAGGTGCTTCAACAGGAGAAACTGCTCGGGTTGTTCTCTCCGGCACTGGCCGGCGACAATGTCAATCTTTCGTCGTTTGAGAAACTGCATCGGGTACGACAACTGATCGTGTTCGGGGTGCCGTTTTCTTTCGAGCCAACTCCGCTTTTCTTTTACCTTCTCACCGAGAAGTTCAGCCCGAAGGAGCGGGCGGCGCTGGTGAAGGATCTTGAAATTCCGAAGGCGGTTGTGACCGGCTGGCAGGGGCTGGAAACGCGGGCCAAGGCGCTGGAGAAAGAATTGAAATCGGCCAAGCTGAACAAACCATCCCGCGTCTGGGCCGCGGCTTCGAAATCTCCAGGCGAACAACTGCTGTTTTTGTTGCTTAAATCGAACGAACGCCTGGTACAGGACCGCATCAAGCATTACCTGCAAAAGTATCTGCCCGCGGCGCACGAGATCACGGACCGGGATGTGCTCGCCGCCGGGGCGGAACCCGGAACGGCCAAGGGCGGGCGGGTTCGGGAGCATCTCATCGTCACGCACTTGGATGCGCGCCCCAAGAAAGTAGTCGAGCCTGCTCCGCCAGCCGAGCCGGCCGCCGCGCCGCTGCCTTCGCCGGCCATACCAGCCCGACGCTGAACCCACCCCCGACATGGCCCTGGCCCGATGAATCGGAAGCTGGTCATGCGTGTGCCGGTGTCCGCGGCGATTCTTGCCGAAGCACCACCTTTCAAAGGTGCCCGGCAAGTTCTACTATGAAGGACATGGCGCAATGGGCCGCGGATCTCCGGCATGCGGTCCGTCTTTTATACAAATCGCCGGCATTTACGGTGGCGGCGCTACTGACGCTGGTGGTAGCAATCGCTGCAAATACAGCCATTTTCTCGCTCGTCAACGCCATTTTGATCCGCCCGCTTCCGTATCCAGCTCCGGACCGGCTGGCCGGGGTGCTGACGACGTTCGGTCCTCGGGCGGTGAAGTCGGTTTCCGATCCGGTGTTTACGGGTATCCGGACCAGGTCGCGTCTGCTTGAACTGGCGGCCGCTTACAGCGCCTCGGGTCCGGGTGTGAATCTGACGGGAGCCGGCGAGCCCGTACACGTGAATGCAGCCTATGTGTCGCGCGATTATTTTGATCTTTTCGGGGCGACTTCGGCGTTGGGCCGCACGTTTACGGAGGAGGAGGATCGGCCGGGTGGACCGAATGTCGTGATTCTCAGCGCGATGCTCTGGGCGCGGCGGTTTCAGGCGGATCCACACATTGTCGGCCGGAAGATCGACCTGAATGACGAGCCGTACACAGTGATTGGGGTGTTGAGCCGGACGCCGCTGCCGGAACCGCCCGCCGACGCATGGATGCCGCTTCGCGTGAACCCGTCGTCGACGAACTCGGTCAATTACATCCGCATGGTGGTGAGGCTCAAACCGGGAGTCAGCATCGACGCAGCCAACGGTGAGATGGTGGCCATTCTTTCAGCGTTGCACCGGGAGTATCCGGACCTTGTGCATGACATGCAACGCGTCCGTCTGGTGAGTTTGCAGTCGGAGATAACCGGCGATTCGCGCCAGGCGCTATACATCCTCCTTGGCGCCGTGGCGTTTGTTCTTTTGATCGCCTGCGCCAACATTGCAAATCTTCTATTGGCTCGCGCGGTAGCCCGGCGGAAGGAATTCGCAATCCGGGCGGCGATGGGGGCCAGTCGGGCGCGTCTGATCATTCAATTGCTGATCGAGAGCATGGTGCTTGCGGTCGTGGGCGGCGCATTCGGATTGTGGCTTGGGCGGGTGGCGCTCCGCGCCGCCGTGTCGCTCTATGCGGGGCCGTTGCCGCGTTCCGCCGAGTTCCTCCACGGCGTTCCACTGGATGGGGCGGTGGCCGGGTTTACGGTGGCGGTGTCGATAGCGACCGGCATTTTGTTCGGCCTTCTTCCAGCGTACGCGGCCTCGCGGACCGACTTGAACACGCCGCTCAAGCAGACGGCGGCGCGCGGCTCGACGAGTTTCCGGCAGAGTGCCTCGCGTGCCGGGCTGATCATCGGGGAAACCGCGCTGGCGGTAGTGCTTCTGGCCAGCGCGGCGCTTCTGGTTCGCAGTTTTGTGTTACTGCGGCGGGCACGTCTTGGGTTTGAGCCAGATCATATTGCTACGATGACGACTTCGCTGGTCGGCGCCGGATTTTCTTCCACCGGGCAGGTGAGTCAGCTTGCCGACCGTGTGCTGCCTGCGCTTGCTTCGATTCCGGGCGGAGGTGGAGCAGCGATTTCCCTCTCGGTGCCGATCGCCAGTCTTGCGACGGACATGCCCTTCGATATCGAAGGCTTGCCGCATCCGAAGCCCGACGAAGTGGATGGCGATGCGGAGTTTCGTTTTGTGAGCCCGGGTTTTTTCGATCTTCTTCGCATCCCGGTTGTGCGGGGGCGGGAATTCCAGGATTCCGACCGCCTAAACTCGCTTCCGGTAGCGATTGTGAATCGTGCATGGGAGCGGAAGTTCTGGCGGAGGGGCGAGGTTCTGGGGGTGCGCATTCTGCTGGGCAAGCTGATGGGGCCGGTATTTGAGAATCCGCCGCGAACGATTGTGGGCGTGGTGGGAGATGTGGCCGAGAAGGGCCCTCGCGCGGGGGCGATCCCGATCGTCTATATTCCTGCGGCGCAGGTGCCCGACAGCATGATGGCGTTCACGGTGCAGGTGATGCCATTGCACTGGTCGGTTCGCTACAGTGGCTCGTTGGGGGCGGCTGAAGCCGAGGTGCGGCGGGCCTTTCTCCGGGCCGACCCAGATCTACCCATATCGAATTTCGAATCGATGAATGAGATTGTGCGCGAATCGTCGGCGCCGGACAGTTTTAACACGGCGCTGCTGAGCGCCTTCGCTGCCATCGCTTTAATTCTCGCCTCGATCGGTATTTATGGGGTAGTGAGTTACAGCGTGGAGCAGCGGCGCCAGGAATTGGGCATACGGGCCGCGCTTGGCGCGACGCCCGCCGACGCCTGGCGGTTGATCACCGCGGATGGGATGAAGCTGGTTGTCGCTGGTCTGTCGATTGGCCTGGGGCTGGCATTCGTGTTCACGCGCCTGCTGAAGAACCTGCTCTATGGTGTGGCTGTGTGGGATCCGGTGGCGTTTCTGGCGATCGCATTGGTTCTGGGGCTTTCCGGATTCGCCGCGTGCACGATTCCCGCCTATCGGGCCACACGAGCTAATCCGATATCGGCGCTGCGGCACGAATGACCTGGGTTGTGAAGAATGCGTTAATTTTCCCGTGCGAGGTTTACAGCGCCTCCCCGTGTCACCTACCATAAAAGGGCGCCCGAGTTTCGGGCCAACTTTAGCCGACACCGTGTTACCGAGACCCAGGACCGAAGTCGTTGCGAAGCACGCGCATACTGCCGAATCTCGCCTTGCTGGCATTGCTGGCGATGGGGCGTTTGTGCGGACAGACGCAGCCAGATCCGTGTTTGGTCCAGCCTGAAGCGCAGCGCTGGAATCTTTACTTCCAGTCCACGGGAATCGGGGACATGCACCCTGGCTTTACGGCCAAGTACTCCGGGGTCAACAGCCTTCCCGATTACATGGAAAAGCGCGCATCGTGGACAGGCACCATTTTTGCCGACCTTCGGCTCAGTGACGATCTCGATATGGTTATCAATCCCGAAATTTCCGGCGGGCGCGGCTTCGGCCAAGTCACGGGTTTGGCAGGATTCCCCAACGGCGAGATTTCACGTGTAGGGGTCACTACCCCGACGCTGTATCTGGCTCGAGGCTACCTGCGGTACGTCGTTCCGCTCAACGGACAAGCGGAAACGGTTGCCCCGGGGCCAGATCAACTTGCGGGAAACCAGGCAACCGACCGGTTTACGTTCCTTGCCGGCAAGTTCTCTGCTACCGATTTTTTTGACAACAACTCTTACAGTCACGACCCGCGGACGCAATTTCTGAACTGGTCCATCATGGACAATAGCGCATGGGACTACCCGGCCGACGTTCGCGGCTACACCGTTGGGGTTTACGAAGAGTTGACGCTTGGGCCGTGGTCAATACGCAACGCGACGATGATGGAGCCGTCGGTGGCCAACGGCCCGCTGTTGGACACCCATGTGACAAAGAATCGCGGCGAGGCTGTCGAAGTCGAACGGCATTTTTCAATTGGTTCGCATCCGGGCGCGGTGCGAACGATGGGCTTTCTTAACCGCGACGCCGGCGGAAGTTTTCTTGAGGCGCTCCATAACGCCGAGTTGACCGGCACGACGCCGACCCTCGACGGGACGCGCCGCAACGGCGCGTTGAAATACGGATTCGGCGTAAACGTTGAGCAGGAACTCACGCGCGACATTGGCCTGTTCGGCCGCTATGGTTGGGCCGACGGCAAGACTGAAGCGTGGGCGTTCACCCAGGTCGATCGTTCCTTAAGCGGGGGGCTTGCCGTCGGCGGAAGATTCTGGCGGCGACCGCAGGACCATGTGGGTGCGGCGTTCGCGCGGAACTATTTATCGGGTGATCAGAGGGCGTTCCTGGCGGCGGGCGGGTTAGGGTTCATCATCGGCGATGGGGCGCTCGATTACGCGCCGGAACAGATTCTCGAGGCCTATTACGCCGTGCCGTTGAGTTACGGCTTCACGGCTTCGCTCGACTACCAGCACTTTGTCGATCCCGCATACAACCAGGCGCGAGGTCCGGTATCGGTGTACAGTCTGAGGCTTCATTGGGAGGCGGGTTGGCGTCCGCATTAAGTCCGGAGCGGCTTAGCATGGAAGTATGAAGTTTATCCGGCGGGCGGGCGTGATCCGGCCGCGGCGTGTCGGCGTCCTGGCCGCTGCGTTCAACCCGCCGACGGTAGCTCATCTGCATCTGCTCGAGGCTGCCTTGCGGCATGTGGACGAGTTGCTGTGTGTGGTGCCGCGGGTATTTCCGCACAAGGAGTTTCGTGGCGCCAGCCTGGAGGAGCGACTTGCGATGCTGTGTGCGCCGGGCATCAAGCCGGAGTACTCGGTGGCGGTGAGTGACGGCGGACTGTTTATCGAGATAGCGGAGGAGTGCCGCGCGGCGTATGGAACGGAGGTAGAGCCGTACTTCATCTGCGGGAGAGACGCGGCGGAGCGGATTGTGGGGTGGGACTACGGCGAGGAGGGCGCGATCGAGCGGATGTTCACGGAGTTTCATCTGCTGGTTGCGCCGCGGCAAGGGCCGTATGCTCCTCCGCAGGAGTTCCGGCACCGCATTCATGCGCTGGAGGTACGGCCGGAGATCGAATCGGTTTCTTCGACCGAGTTGCGCGAGCGAATCGCGGAGGGCAAGCCGTGGGAGCATCTTGCGCCGGCGCCGGTGCGGGAATTCGTGCGCCGGATCTACGGCTGACGCCGAAGTTACTTTTGCTTTGGCGGGGCTTCTTCGATGAGTTTGTGATAGCGGCCGAGCCAGTAAGGCAACAGGAAAAAGGCGCCATCGTCCTCGCGGGCGCCGCCGCTTCCGCCGTCGACGATGAAGGGATTTCCGTTCCACTTCATGACCGGCCGTTCGTCGGGGGGGAGGAGGAGCGTCGTCTGCGTGCGGCCGAAGCGGTCTGGTCCGCCGTCCAAGGGGACGTCGGAGCGGCGGGAGTTGATAACTGTCCAATCGATGAGGTCCAGCGGGATGTGCTGGAGGATCCAGACGGCGCCTTCGAGATCGGCCCTGGCGCCGGGGTTGGCGGCCAGATAGATAAAGGTCCAGAGCGGATTTTTCTCGCGTTGCTCGTTCTTCCACCACTGTTCGAGCGCTTTCCGGTAAAGCGTGAGTAGCTCGTCGCTGGTTTCATAACGGAAGAGCTGATAGAAGCTCAGCATGGCGAGTTCTTCATCTGAGTAATTGATCTCGTGGCAGAGTTCGAGGTGGCGCGTGGCCAGTTGGGCGTAGCCCATGTCGTAGGCGGCCTTGTGATACTCGGTTTCGAAGCGCGGGTCTCCGGTGATGTGGGCGGCGGATTTCAAGTAACTCAGTAGCTCGATGGAGTTGAGAGTGCTGTCGCAGGAACCGGCGGGCGTGGCGAAGTAGGCCGGGGACCAATTGCCCCACGTCGTCGGTTTGCGGGAGAGTCCCGTGAGGGTGTAGCCGTGGGAGAGGATGTGCGAGGCAATGCGGGAGGCGGCGCCGGCGATGCGCTGCTTCAGCGCGGCATCCGGCAGGAGATCGAAGGCGACGGAGTAGAGGAAGAAGTGACCGGTGATTTCATCCGAGCTGGTGTCACCCTTCCAGGTGAATTTGCCGCCGGATGTTTCGTGCCACCGGCCATCGGCCGGGTGAGTTTCTCCCTGGACGACGTAGCTGCGCGCCGGGTAGCCCTGGATTCCGGTGACGTGCTCGAGGAAGAGGAGGGCTTCGACGGAGCGGGTGGCGCGGGCGAGCGCCTCGGCGGCCGAGTCACCGGCGCCTTTGAGGGCGGCGTAGCGGAAACACTCGGCGGCGCCGTAGATGGCGGTCCACAGCCCGTCGTTGTCGCTCGGTTCGGGCTGATTACTGGTGAGGTCTCCGGGGCGGGTGAGGCGAGAGTCGGCGACGAGGCCGTGGCGGATATGGCGCGTTTCGATGCGGTCC
>DAIDIH010000104.1 GCA_027459465.1 Bryobacterales bacterium
ACGATGTTGCCGCGGCGGCGGTTGAGCTTGAGGACCTTGACGGGGATGTCTTTGCCGAGGAGGGAGTCGGAGGGATGGCCGGGGCGGGCGTCGATTTGGGAAGAGGGCATGAAGGCGAGGACGCCGACATCGACGGCGAGTCCGCCTTTGGTGCGTTCGACGACGCGGCCGGAGAGGATGAGGCCTTCGCGCTGGGCGCGTTCGAGGTTATCCCAGGCGCGGAGGCGTGCGGCTTTTTCGTGGGAGAGGAGGATGTAGCCTTCGGGCTGGGCGCTGGAGCGGTCGATCATGACGTCGATCGCGTCGCCGGGTTGGATGGTGCAGGTTCCGTCGGGCTGGGTGAGTTGCGATTTGGGGACGAGGCCTTCGGATTTGTAACCGAAGTCGACGATGACGTCGGTGGGCGTAACTTTCAGGACGTGACCGGTGAGGAGTTCGCCTTCGGCCGGAGGCGCCAAGTGGCTGTAGTCTTCGATGAGGTGTTCGTAGTCGGCCTCATCGGAGGCACCGGGCATTCCGGGGATGTTTTCGTCAGGCGTGGTGGCCATGGCCGGGGCTCCAGGGGAACGGTCTTATACAGATCGTCGCATGGCGGGCGAACGGAGCAGCGGCCGCACAATCAGAGTGCGATTCGCCGACGTGAGCGAACCGTGGAGGATGAGGAGGCGCTAGAAACCGATAACCCGTTGATAGATCGATACTTCAGAAATATAGCGGAGCCGGAAGTGGTTGTCAACCGGGGTGGGGGTTGGGGGCGGTCATAAGTTGTAGCGATTCCCGATAACATTTGCTTTTTGGACCGGGCGGGAGGGGCGTGGGAGCATAGAGCAATGCGGGCGAACGTCATGAGAGTGGACGCGGGGCGGGGCGTTGGGATGGAGAGCGTTGTGAACGGGGTTAGGGGTGGGGACCGCTCCCTGGCCGGTCGCGGCTCGGTTACGTTGCGGGTTGGTGGCACGCGAATCGGTTGCACGCGGGTTGGTTGCGCGGGTGATGGTGGCACGCGAATTGGGGGCACGCGAGTTGGTTGCGCGGGTGGTGGTGGCGTGCGAATTGGGGGTACGCGGGTTGGTGGCGTGCGGGTTGGTGGCGTGCGGGTTGGGGGCACGCGAATTGGTTGCACGCGGGTTGGTTGCGCGGGTGGTGGTGGCGTGCGAATTGGGGGCACGCGAGTTGGTGGCACGCGAATTGGGAGTGGCCGTTTGATCGTCGAGTTTTATGTCACGGACGCGAGCCATGTCTGAAAGCCGCCGCAAGGTTCGCGGCGTGGAGATTGTGTTCGTCGTCGGGCTGCTGCTGCTGGGCCTGTTGGTGTCGGTGTATCTGCTGCGGATGCCGGCTCCGGATGGGATGGGACGTGCGGTGGGGAGCGCGGCGGGGAAATGACGGCGGAGACGAGAGAGACGGCGCGGCTGATTCGGGCGCATGGGATTGCGGCGCTGGTGGGGTTGGTGGTGTCGGCGCTGATGGGGCTGGCGGTGTCGATCAAGTTTCATGCGCCGGGATTTTTGAATGGCGCGGCGGCGCTGACGTGGGGGCGGCTGCGATACGACCACACGCAAGGGATTTTGTATGCCTGGCTGGGGAATGCGTTTCTGGCTTTCCTTTACTACGCGGTTCCGAAGCTGGCGGGGCGGGGCGTTCGGAGCGCGCGGCTGGGTTGGATTTTGTTTTGGGTGTGGAATGCGGTGGCGGTGCTGGGCGGATGGACGCTGGTGCTGGCGGGGGTGAGCCAGCCGCTCGAGTGGGCGGAGTTTCCGCTGGGCATTGCGGCGGTGATCGAGATCGCGTGGGTGCTGGTGTTTTTGCAGTTCCTGCGGCCGCTGCTCAAAGTGGGCGCGGGTGAGTTGTATGTGGCGGGGTGGTATCTGCTGGGCGGGGGCGTGTTCACGGCGCTGGCGTATCCGGTGGGAAATCTTGCGCCGCGTTTTCTGCCTGGCGCGATGGGCGCTTCGTTCAGCGGGCTATGGATTCATGACGCGGTGGGATTGTTCATCACGCCGTTCGCGGTGGCGATCGCGTACTTCGTGATTCCGGCGGTGACGCGGAAGCCGATTTACAGCCATTTTTATTCGATGGTGGGCTTCTGGCTGCTGTTTCTGGTGTATCCGCTGAACGGGATTCACCACTACGTTTTTTCGTCGCTGCCGATGAGTTCGCAGTTTGCCAGCGAGATCGCATCGTTGTATCAGGGACTCGATGTGATTCTTGTGGTGGCGAATCTGCTGCTTTCGATTCCGGCTTTGGGCGCGGCGTTGCGAGATGTTCCGCTGCGGTTCGTGTGGACGAGCGTGGTGTTGTACCTGATTGTGAGTTTGCAGGGGTCGGTGCAGGCGGTGATGCCGGTGAACCGGTTTGTGCATTATTCGGACTGGGTGATCGGGCACTCGCACCTGGCGATGATCGGGTTCGCTTCGTTTGCGGCGATGGGCGGGTTGGCGCACGTGTGGGAGCGGACGCCGGGGCTGCGGATGAACCGGCGGTTGCTTGGGTGGGCGTATTGGCTGCTGGTGGCGGGGTTGGCGGGGATGGTGGCGGATTTGACGATGGCGGGGATTGCGCAGGGGCATCTGTGGCGCGGTCCGCTGCCGTGGATTGAGTCGGTGCGGGCGTCGGGGGTTTATTGGGTGGCGCGGACGCACGTGGGCTCGATGCTATTGCTGGGGTTTGTGGTGTTTGGGTTGAGTTTGTTCACGGGGAAGGTGAGGGAGGCGGCGGAGGAGCGCGTGGTGGAGGAGATGGAGCCGCAGACGGGACGCGCGGCGATGTGGATGAACACGGCGTATGCGGCGACGTTTGGGGCGGGGCTGGTGTTTTTCGTGGTGTCGTTTACGGTGCTGGGGATTCTGCCGGCGGTGAGACTTCATGCGGAGATGGTGAGCGAGGCGCCGCGAGGGGTGGTTGGACTGACGGCGGCGGAGGCGCACGGGCGGGAGATTTACGCGCGGGAGGGTTGCGGGTACTGCCATACGGAGCAGGTGCGGGACACGCGGGCGGACATACGGCGGTTCGGGCGGCCGACGGCGGTGTGGGAGACGAGTGGGGAGTATCCGCAGATTTGGGGGACGAGGCGGATTGGTCCGGATTTGGCGCGGGAGGGTTTGCTGCGGCGGGCGGACTGGCAGCTTGTGCATTTGTACGATCCGCGGGCGACGGCGCCGGATTCGGTGATGCCGTCGTATGCGGGGATGTTCGACGGCGGCGTGGGTAGGCCGGGGCGGGATGCGCGGGACGTGGTGGCGTATCTGGCGACGCTGGGGCGGGCGGCGGGGATGAGCGCGGAGCCGCCGGAGCCGGCGATGCCCGCGACGCCGAAGTTGCGGGGCGCGGACGGGGCGGCGGAAGGGAAAAACATTTTCCTGCATAATTGTTCCGGCTGTCATGGCGCGGCGGGCGATGGAAAGACGGAGGGCGGCGCGGCGCTGGAGCCTCCGGCGTTCGACCTGACGGGCGCGGCGATGTCGGATGGGTTGATCTGGCGGACGCTGTGGCATGGAGTGGATGGGGCTTCGATGCCGGCGTGGCATACGCTGCCGGCGGAGCAGATTCGCGCGGTGGCTGCGTACACGGCGACGCTGGGGCAGGCGGGGGAGTTGCGGGAGGAGGAGCGGTGGGCTCCGGATGCGGTGCTGATGGAGGCCGGGCGGCGCGTGTATGTGACGCACTGCTCGCGGTGCCACGGCGAGGATGGGGCGGCGGATGGGAAAGACGCGAAGAAGAAGACGCCGTACCCGGCGAATTTTCATGAGTTGAAGCCGTCGTACGCGTTGGCGGCGCGGGTGATTCATGAGGGCGTGGCGGGGACGGCGATGCAGGCTTGGCCGCTGCTGACGCCGGCCGAGATTCAGGCGGTGACGTTTTACATCCGCGGGTTTTCGGCGGGGGCGGCGAGATGATTGCCGCGGTGATTGGCGTAGTGACGCTGTTGCTGGCGGTGCTGGTGGTGGGGCGGAGCGTAGCGCCGGAGTTCCGGCGGCGGAGCGAGAGGCCGAAGTATGAGTTTTTGGAAAGGCTCGGGATTGTGGGAGAAGAAGCAAGAAGTAAGAAGCCAGGAGCAAAGGAGAAATAAGGATGAAGATTTCACGGAAGGATTTTGTGGGGCGAGCGGCGGCGGCTTTGGCGGCGGTTGCCGGGGCGGGGTCGAGTGCGGAGGCGCAGTTGGTTTACCGGCATTCGGATTGGAAGTTTGCCGAGTTCGACCGGCTGGTGCACTCGAAGGCGAGGGTGAAGCAGGTGTTCGATGCGACTCAGGTGAACGATGGGCGGTTCCTGAACAACATCAAGAATTCTTTGAACGGGCTGCAGTTCGGATTTGAGATTCCGGCGGCGCAGTTGCAGATGATCGCGGCGCTGCATGGGCCGGCGAATACGGTGAACTTCAACGACTCGGCTTGGGAGAAGTACCGGTTCGGAGAAGTGTTCCAGGTGATGGATCCGAAGACGGGGAAGCCGGCGGCGCGGAATCTGTTTTATGCGAGCAAGGCGGACCGTGCGTCGAAGGATCCGAACCGGGCGGATTCGGTGTATCAGGACACGAGCGTCGAGGGGTTGCAGGGGCGTGGGGTGAAGTTCTTGAGCTGTCACTCGGCGAACGAAGAGACGGCGGGCCGGTTGATCCATGAGTTGAAGTTGAGCGTGGAACGCGATGAATTAGTGAAGGATCTGGAGAGCCGGGCGTTGCCGGGGGTGCTGCTGGTTCCGTCGATGGTGGCGGCGATCGCGCTGCTTCAGGTGGATGGACATTACGCGTATACGGCGGTGTAGGGGCTGGTTTCGGAATGAAACATTTTGCGTTGGTTTTGATTTTGGCGGCGGGAGCGGCGGCGCAGGTGACGCCGCCCTGGAGCAAGGGAGAGAACAATCCGGCGGCGGACAAAGGGTACGTGTTTCCGGTGGAGGACGTGGACAACGTGCCGGACCTGCACGGGAATCCGGGTGACGCGCGGCTGGTGATGTTTATCGGCGGGAATCAGTTCTTTGTGCTGCCGGAGCTGGTGAGCGCGTTCGAGGGGAAGCATCCGGAGCTGCGCGGGCGGATTTTTTACGAAACGCTTCCGCCGGGAATTCTGCGGCGGCAACTGGCGCACGGTGGGACACTTACGTTAGGGAACCTCACGTTGACGGTGAGGGCGGATGTGTACGAGGCGGGTTTGCGGGTGGTGCAGGGGATGGAGAAGGCGGGCGAGGTGGAGGGTGTTTCGGCGTACGCGACGAACGATCTGGAGATTATGGTGCGGGCGGGGAATCCGCTGAAGATTACGTCGCTGCGGGACCTGGGGCGGGACGATGTGAGGTTGTCGATGCCGAATCCGGAGTGGGAGGGAGTGGCGCGGCAGATTGCGGCGTCGATGGAGCGGAGCGGCGGGGCGGCGTTGGTGAATAAAGTCATGAAGGAGAAGGTGAGCGCGGGGACGACGTATCTGACGCACATTCATCACCGGCAGACTCCGATGCGGATTCTGAAGGGTGAGTCGGACGCGGGGGTGACGTGGGCTTCGGAGGTGCGGTTCCAGGAGAAGATCGGGAATCCGATTGAGGGCGTGGCGATTCCGAAGAAGGAGAACACGACGGCGACGTATGCGGTGGGGGTGTTGCGCGGGGCTGCGCACAAGGAAGCGGCGCGGGAGTGGGTGAAGTTTTTGATGAGCGATGAGGCGCAAACAATTTACCGCAAATATGGTTTTGGGCCTCCGCCGGTAAATGGAGCGCGGTGATGCGGCGAGGTTGGGCGGCGGCGGTTGGGTTGATGGCGGTGGTTGCCGGGGCGGGGTGCGCGAAGAAGGAGCCGGAGCCTGTGCGAGTGGAGGCGAAGAAGGCGTGGGCGAGGCCGGATGAGAAGACGATACCGGCGGGGCCGATGGGGGACAGCATTAGGCTGGGGCTGAAGATTTTCAACGAGACGCCGAAGTACGCGGCGGCGTATGTGGGCAACCGGATGAGCTGCAACGACTGCCACATTCAGGAGGGGACGGCGAAGTGGGCGTCTCCGATGGTGGGGCTGCCGGGAATTTTTCCGCAGTTCAACCAGCGGGCCGGGCGGGTGATCAGCCTGGCGGAGCGGATTGAGGATTGTTTCCGGCGGAGCGAGAACGGGCGGGTGGTGCCGATGGATGGTCCGGAGATGGCGGCGCTGTTGGCCTATATACAGTGGGTGTCGCAGGGGCAGCGGGCTGGGGTGGCGTTTCCGGGGCGGGGGTTGGAGAAACTACCGGCGCTCGAGGGGGATGTGAAGCGCGGGGCTACGGTGTATTCGGACCAGTGCGCGCCGTGCCATGGGGACGATGGGCGTGGGAGTCCGCCGGTGCTGCCGGCGCTGTGGGGACAGGACGCGTATAACGACGGGGCGGGGATGAACCAGGTGAAGAAGATGGCGGCGTTTGTGCATTACAACATGCCGCAGAACTGTCCGGGGAGTTTGACGGCGCAGGAGGCTTATGATGTGGCGGCTTATGTGGAGTCGAAGCCGCATACGCGGTTTGACGGGGCGCGGCCTTGAAAGATACGATGGATAAAGTAGTTTTGCCTGCGTCCCCATCGTCTAGCCCGGCCTAGGACACCGCCCTTTCACGGCGATAACGGGGGTTCGAATCCCCCTGGGGACGCCAAATCTTTAGGAGCCAGGAGCCGGGAGTGAGGAGCCGGGAGGGCTTTCCAGGATGGCTCCCCGTCGCCGGATCGAAGATCTCTGTCACGAGCTTGCGAATCGCCTCACGCTCGTCCCGAAGGAAGTGGGCTAGTTCTGCGAGAACGAGATCCGGGACGACCACGGCAGCGGCCGCCGGGGCACGTGATAACGGCCGGGATCAACTCGCGATATCCCGGAAAAGCTCGGATTCATGGCCGAGCTTGCTGTTAGTGGACTCGAACCGGGGGATGTGGTTCGAATCCGCGCCGGCGAGCCAATCAAGATCGCCTTGTGAATTCTGAATCTTACGAGTGCCCCCGTTCACCGCTCGAATTCATCCGTGATTCGCGAGCTGCTTTCGGAAATCGGCGCCGGCGTTTTGGGTTGGGAGAGTTCCCTGATCTATTGTTGAATCCATCGCGGATCTAGCGGAGGCGGATCAGGGACGTCGGGTATCGGAAGGCTCTTCCTCTCCAGGAGAACCGGAGAGCCACCAATATGCCACCCGTCGCTAAACCACGGAGTGGCCTCAAAGCAACCCAAACGTGAGAGGTCGATCGCGCGGCCTCCGGCCCCGCGCGCGTCGTGAACTTCGAGTTGGTATTGCGCCGTTTCCAGGCCCTCGAACGAAAAGCCGCCGTTCGCATCGAGACGGGCCTGTTTTTCGCTCCGGTCTTTTGTTAAGCGAACTCGAATGTCGGCGCGGAGGTCAGGTGACAGGATGCGGCCATAGATCCGAGGCGCGAGCGGGTTGCCCGATTTCCACGCCCGCAATGCCTTTAGGTCTTCAACCGCGTCGACCGAATCCACCCCGGACGTTCTCGAACAGGCGCCGGTGCGGTACCTAGGGCCATCCGGGAACGAGTTCACCAAATATGACCGTCCCGGCTGAAAGCTATATCCGCGGCTCGAAATATCCGTGTAGATCTCATGAATCGGCGGCCCTGTAAACAATTCCCTGACGGCAAAGCGGACGCGCTGCATATGTGCATATCGGAGTTCGATGTCGCCCCATTCCGGAGACCTCCGGATATACTCCTCCTCGCCGGTCGAAAGGACGCCGCGCCACCGCTGCAGTATCAGGTGCCTCAACTGTGGGTGCGAGAGATGCTGCTGACCTGCCAGCGCTTCGCGGGTAGGCCAGATCGCGACCACGCGTCCTACGAAGACAGCGTTCGACCGGGAGAGTGCTGCAACCTGACTGCACATTGGGGTTGAGACGCACATGCAGCCGAAAGCATGTCCGCTAAGCGTGGTGCACACGCAAAAGACTCTAACCAGCGATCAATTCGCACATCTGATTGGACCTCAACTTAACATGGTAAGTTCCGACCGAATCGAAATCGGGGTTGGATCAGGAGCGTCCCGAAACCTTCCCGGACGGAGCAGGCCGTTCGAGATGAAACCACTCGGGGCACTCAGGCTGGATGGCTTTGCCGACCTTACGCGGATGTTGTTGCCCGGGGAGCGGTTCGCGCGGTTCGAACGGACCGCCGTGAGGCGGCAAAAGTTCGAAACGTGTCCTAGATGGGGAGCCAACTCTTCGAATCTCAGGTTGGATTCGAACCTGTGCCTACAGGCGAAGACGCGCCCGAGAGGAAGCCCCGGTTTGGCGCGGGTTCGAGGTGGCGGTGCGACCGAGCTCGATGTTGGGCGTGCGGGCTTCAATGGGATTAGGATGATTCTGTGGGCACGGTGTACGTGATTGGAGCCGGTGCATCACGGCACGCACAATACCCGCTGGCGTCTGAAATGGGCAAAGGCCTAATAGCATTCATGCGCGGCATGCATCAGCACCCTTATGCCCCAGTGCAAGCGCGATGTTTGGTCAAGGAGTTCGGATGCGAACCAAATATTGAAGAGGTCGTCACGCAGCTTGGCTTACGCATCGAATCCGACAAAGCGGCAGGAGTTCCCGCTGACCCTTCCCCGTGTAGTCCGGGCAATCTTAGGGGCTGGATCGGGCACTGGCTCCGAGAGTGGTTCCGCGAAATTCACACTGGGACCGCCGGCGCCTACGCCGAGTTCGCCGACAGGGTCGTGCAGGCGGGCGATGTGATCATCACGTTCAACTACGACGATTCTCTTGAGCGGGAACTCAAGCGGGCCGGCGGATGGGATCTGTCGGAGGGTTACGGGTTTCCGTTTGCCGCGTCTGGGAGTTCTCAAGTGCTCATGTTGAAATTGCACGGCAGCATGAATTGGCTCTGGCCCATTCCTTCTTTGGGGCCGAGACCGCTCATTCACAGGGCTGACGTGGAGCACCTCGGCTACGGCGATTTCACTGATTTCCACGGTCTCTATGAGAACGGTGGTGCGATTCCGTGCTTAATTTTGCCGGATCGCGAGAAGAAGTTCTTCTATAAGACCTCGTTCGGAATCGAGTGCCGGGATTTTTGGGACGGTCTGTGGACGCGGGCGACCACCGCTGTAAAACGGAGCCAACGTGTCGTACTGTGCGGTTACCGCTTGCTTCCGGTGGACCAACGTGCGCGCGACCTTCTGTTAAAAGAGCCGGGGAAGGAAACGCCCATCACCGTTATCTCTGGTGGCGAGAGCGCGCGAATCGCCCGTGACTTTCGAGATGCTGGATTCCAATACGTCGACGTCGAGAGCGAACTCTTTGAGGACTGGGTTCGTCGGGAAGCCAGGCGCGATGCTCCGCCGTCGATCTGACCCGACCGGCGCTTCCATCAGGCATAGAGAGGACTTTTAAGCGAAGTGGCGCCGGCGCCGGGGGCGGCACGTTGTTACAAGGCTTTGAGGACGGCTTCGGTGACCTCAGTGGTGCGGGAGGAGCCGCCGAGGTCGGGGGTTCGGGTTTTGGCGTCGGCGAGGACGCGGCGGACGGCGGTGTCGATGCGGGCGGCGGCGGCGGGGTGGCCGAGGTGTTCGAGCATCATGGCGGCGGAGAGGATTTGGGCCATCGGGTTGACGATGCCTTTGCCGGCGATATCGGGGGCGGAGCCGTGGACGGGTTCGAACATGGAGGGGAAGCGGCGTTCGGGGTCGAGGTTGGCGCTGGCGGCGAGGCCGATGCTGCCGGTGACGATGGCGGAGATGTCGCTGAGGATGTCGCCGAAGAGGTTTGACGCGACGACGACGTCGAAGGAGGCGGGGCGGCGGACGAAGTTCATGGCGGCGGCGTCGACGAGGAGTTCTTCGGTGGAGATGTCGGGGTAATCGGCGGCGACGGAAGCGAAGACGCGGTCCCAGAGGACGAGGCCGTAGCCCTGGGCGTTGGATTTGGTGACGGAGGTGAGGCGTTTTTTGCCGTTGCGTTTGCGGGCGAGATCGAAGGCGAAGCGGATGATGCGCTCGATGCCGTGGCGGGTGAAGACGCCGGCCTGGACGGCGACTTCGGCGGGGAAGCCGGAGTGGACGAAGCCGCCGACTTGGGCGTACTCGCCTTCGGTGTTTTCGCGGACGACGATCATGTCGATGGGGCCGGGGTTGGCGAGCGGGCTGGGGACGCCTTTGTAGAGGACGGCGGGTCGGACGTTGGCGTACTGGTCGAAGGCCCGGCGGATGGGGAGGAGGAGGCCGTTGAGGGTGATGTGGTCGGCGACTTGGGGGTGGCCGATGGCGCCGAGGAAGATGGAGTCGAAGGCGCGGAGGGTATCGATGGCGTCTTCGGGCATCATGCGGCCGTGTTCGAAGTAGTAGTCTGCGCCCCAGGGGAAGTGGGTCCAGGCGATTTCGGCCTGGTTCGCGAGGGCGGCTTCGACGACGCGGATGGCTTCGGGGACGACTTCTTTGCCGACGCCGTCGCCGGGGATGACTGCGATGCGAATGGGATTCATCAATTGGATTTTATATGGCGGGGGTGGGAGGATTCTGTGTGAGGATCCGGCCGGTCACTCCAGGAACTTCACATCCAGTTCGGCCAGGTGCTGGATGACACGGTCAAAGCGAAAGGGCGGAGGCGGCTGCAGGAAGGTGTGCTCGCCGCATGGATCAAACATGTAACGGAAGAACGGCTCATTCAAGCCGGGCGCGTGGAATTGGATGAAGCGGGTAGTATTGCCGGTCAGTTGAAACGTATGCGGCGTGCCGGCGGGCACGTGCAGAAAATCGCCCGGTTGGAGCGATATCCTCTCTTCGCCGGCGGTCATGCTCACGCTTCCGTTCAGGCAGAAGAAGGTTTCCGTGTGTTTGAAATGCACGTCATTCGGGATGCGATGTCCTTTGGGTCCCTCCGTCATCAGGGCGAGGAACTTGCCGCCGCTCTGGCGGCGATCGGTGAGAAATGTGAAGAGCTGATCGCCCGCCATCATGTGCTCGCCTTCTCCGGCCAGGATGACGTACGGCTCGACGCCGGCAGGAGGGACGCTGCTCTTCTCGCCGGGCGTGATGGTTGAGGATTCGTCTAAGAGAAACTCGACGTCTACGCCGGGCAGCGGCTTGTTCCAGTCCGGGCGCAGCGCGCGGGCCGAGTATATGACTGCCTCGGAGGGCCGGCCGAGGGTGGCATACATCGAGGCGCCGTTGTCAGAGAAGGTCCATGTGAGAAGCCTGGTCCGGTGGCTGGTGAAGGTGAAGCTGTGCGGCGTGCCGGGCGGGACGCTCGCATAGTCGCCGCCCATCAGCGCGAACTCCTTGTCTGCCGGCGGCAAACGGGCTGACCCCTCCAGTACGAAGGTCGCCTCGTGCGAGCGGTGGCGCTGGTGCAACGGCACGACGGAATCCTTCGCGCCGATCAGGACGGCGCCTTTTGGGGCATGGCGGCCTCGCGGAGGGCAAGCGTAGCAGTTGGTAGGGCGTAGGGGCGGGGTGCGGTTTGGTTTGACACTCGGCGGGAGCGGTCACTACACTGAAAGGCATGGTTTGGGGAGCACTCGCGGTGGTTAAGCACGAGGGGGCGCCCAGGCCAGGGAGTTGTTCGCTTCGGGATGCTTCTCGCTAGAGAGTTAGTCGCCTATCTGTCGCGCCGGATTGTCACCGGTCTTTCTCCACAATATTTGGAAACGCACTATCCGGACGCCGCGGTGGATGCCGTTGCGGCGGTGATCGAGGCGGAGCTGCAGGTGGAGGACCGGCTGAACGAGGAAGTCCGGGAGATGCTGAGCGAGTACAGCGAGTACATGCGGCGGGAGGGCGTGAGCTACCAGGAGATGTTCCGGCGGATCAAGAACACGCTGATGAGCCAGCGGAAGGTGATCCGGGCGTCGGGGCGGGACACGGGCGACGCGATGAAGCTGTCGCGGGACAAGGTGAACGACATCTCGCACAAGGTGGTGGCGGCGCTGCGGAAGGGGCGGGATTTCCGGCTGAAGAAAGACGCGAACGAGATGCGGCTGGAGATTGTGCGGATCATGACCGACCTTCTGGTGACGGAGGAGAAAGTGGACCGGGCGGCGCGGACGAAGATCCGGACGCAGAAGCGGGACATTCCCGAAGGCACGGAGGAGTGGGACCTGCTGCACCGGCGGTATTATGCCGAGGAGATGAAGAAACTCGGCATCGACCTGGGCCGATGAGACCCGCGCTGGCCGTAGCGGGCAGCCTGAACATGGACTTTGTGGTTTCGACGGTGCGATTGCCGGCGCCGGGCGAGACGGTGACGGGGCACAACTTTCACACGGCTCCGGGGGGCAAGGGAGCGAACCAGGCGTGCGCGGCGGCGCGACTGAGCGCGGGACGGCTGGCGGTGCGGATGATCGGGCGGTGCGGGTACGACGCCTTTGGCGATCAACTGAAGGCGGGGCTGGCGGCGGCGGGGGCGGACGTGAGCGGCGTGCACGCGGTGCGCGCGGCGGCGACGGGCGTGGCGATGATCGAAGTGGACGCGGAGGGGCGGAACTCGATAGTGATTGCGCCTGGGGCGAATGCGATGCTGAGCGAGGCCGATATGGAGCAGATGCGGCCGGTGTTCGCGGCGAGTTCGTTCGTGCTGTTTCAGCTTGAGTCGCCGATGGGGACGGTGGCGGCGGGGCTGAAGATTGCGCGGGAAGAAGGGGCGGAGACGATGCTCGACCCAGCGCCGGCGCGGGCGCTGGATGGGGAAATGCTTCGGATGGTGGACGTGCTGACGCCGAACGAGAGCGAGGCGCGGATTCTGCTGGGGCGTGCGCCGGGCGAGATCGAACCTCATGAGGCGGCGGAGGTGGCGCGGGCGCTGCTTGCGCTGGGGCCGCGGGCGGTGGTGCTAAAGCTCGGACATCAGGGCGCCTTCTTCTTCGACGGTTCCGTCGAACTCTTCCAGCCCGGTTACCTGGTCGATTCCGTCGATTCCACTGCCGCGGGCGACACGTTCAACGCCGGATTCGCGGTCGCTTTGGCCGAGGGCAAAGGTGTTGCGGAGGCACTCCGGTTTGCCTGCGGGGCCGCGGCGATTTCGGTCACACGCAGCGGCGCCCAGCCTTCGATTCCCAGTCGAGCTGAAGTCGAGAATTTTCTCTCCACTCGGGCCTGAGGCGCCGGCGGGCAGGTCCGCTACTTTGTACATCGCGTAGGCTCCGTTTGTGTAGATGGGGCGCCAGTCCGCGGGGTGGGCGGTTGCGGGGAGGATGATGTAGTCGATGCCGCGGGCGCGGAGACTGGGGCTGGGAGGGGCGGCGGCGGGGAGCGGAGGGTTCGAGGTTTGGGCGGGGTCCATGAGCGCGGTCCAGCGGTTCCACCATTCGAAGGCGAGGTCGCGATAGTAGTTGGCTTGGCCGCCGAGTTTCCAGTCGACGTAGACGGTGCGGACGGCTTCGGCGCGGAAGATGCCGGGTTCGAGACCGTGGCCGGCGGCGGGGAAAAGGAAGACGGCGGAGGGCGGGGTGTTGTAGTGGGCGAAGTTGATGAGGGCCTGAAGTTCGGGGGTTTCGAGCGAGGGATAGTTTACGACGCGGCCGTATTGGGGGATGGCGAAGAAGGTGGCGAGGGTGAAGAGGGCGGCGGCGGGCCAGGTCCAGAGGTGGGAGCGGAGGGTGAGGAAGGCGGCGGCGATGGCGGCGCAGGCGAGGGTGACGGCGAGGCGGCGGGCGAGGAGAGGATCGGTGAAGCCGGGCCAGAAGAGATCGAGGAGGCGGCCTTGCTGGGGCGCGGCGAAGACGGGGATGAGCCAGAGGAGGGACTCGAAGTAGCGGCCTTCGGCGCCGGCGCGGGCGGCGGCGCAGGCGGAGAGGGCGACGGCGAGGAGTTCGACGAAGAGAGCGGCGCGGGCGGGTTGGAACTGGGGCATGAGCGCCCAGCGGAGGCGTTCGAGGAGGAGCCAGGAAGCGGGGATGCTGAGGAGGCCGAGGAGAGCGAGGCCGCCGGCGAACCAGCGGACGACTTCGGGCGGTTTGAGGCGGCGGAGGGCGGCGATGGCGAGGAGGAAGAGGAGCGGGTACTGCCAGAAGATTTTAGGGCCCCAGGCGGAGACCCAGTTGTAGGGGGCCCGGATGCGCTGGAGGGTGGCGAGGGCGGGGTCGAGGAGGGCGAAGAAGGTTTGATGTTCGGTTTGGCCGGGTTGGAGGGCGGCGGCGATGGCGAGGATGGTGGCTCCGGCGGCGAGGGGGATGAGGCCGGCCCACGGCTTCGGGAACTCGCGCACAACGGAGCTGCGCGGCTGACGCTGCTCGCGGCCCTGCGCGCTGTGCTTGCGGACGATCCAGAGGAGGAAGAGGGCGAGCATGGGGGCGGCGGTGGGGGTGTGATAGAGCAGGGCTAGGGCGAGGGCGGAGCCGGCGGCGACGGTCCATTCATTGGCTTCGAGGCCGAGGGCGAGGAGTGTGAGGCCGAGGGCGAAGCCGCGGGGGACGGGTTCGTATTCGATGCTGAGCACGGCGGGGCCGGCGATGACGGCGCCGAGGGAGACCCAGGCGGCGGCGAGGAGGGCCCAGCGGAGTTCGAGGCCGAGGGCGATCGAGAGAAGATACAAGCCGCAGACGCCGGCGGCGCGAAAGAGGAACTGCTGGGCTTCGAGGGAGCGGCGCCAGGTGGTTCGGAACAGATGGCGGACGGCGCGAGTAACTTCGTCGTAGATGGTGAAAGTAAGATGGGGGCGGGTGGCGCTTAAGTCGCGGGCGAGAGCCGAGGGATTTTCGATGTGTTCGAACATCGGCACATAGATTTGGGTATCGGATTGAAGATAGGTGTGGCCGGGGAAGGAGTAAGTGAGGAGCGTGACCGCGAGGATGGCAGCGGCTTCGAGGATGCGCTTGCGGAGGAGGTCCGCGTTCATGAGGCGGCTGTCATGAGCGGGGAGTTTTGTCGAGTTGCTGGCGAGCCCAGAGACGGTTGGGGTTCAGTTCCAGGGCCTTCTGGAAGGCCTTGCGGGCTTCGGCGGGGCGGTTCGCTTTGCGCTGGGCGACGCCGAGCCAGATATAGGCTTCGGCCGAACGGGGGTTCAACTCGATGGCCTTTTGAAAATCCTTGAGGGCGACGTCGACGCCGCCACCGAAGGCGGGAGGGAGGTAGAAGTTGCCGACGCCCCGGCTGACATATGCGTCGGAGGATTTGGGGTCGAGTTCAATGGCTTTGTTGACGTTTTCGAGGGCGCATTTGCCGTACTTTAGGGCGGCGAGGCTGTTGCCGGAGATCGCCTGTCCGCAGAGGGTGCCGAGGATGCGGTTGTATTCGGAGGAATCGGGTTTGAGGGCGACGGCGCGTTCGGCGAAGGGCATGCCGGAGACGGCGGCGGCGTAGGCTCCGGACTTGTCGTGGAGTTCCTGGGCGATCTCGGCGACATAGGAAGCGGCAAGGGCGGCGCTGTACTGGGCTTTTGCGTCAGTTGGGGTTTTCGCGGCGGCGTCGCTGCGTTGGGCGGCGATGCGGGCGAGGGCGGCGCGATCCTGTTGATCCCGGGCCTGGCGGAGCGAAGAGATATTGGCTCCGGGCGCGGTAACGGGGAGAAGGGCGAGCAGACACAGAACGACCATGCAATTCCGATTTTACCGTTGGAGGCGGCGTGTGCCGGGATTGGGGCCGTTGCGGTTTCAGCCGGGGTAAGCGCCGGAGATGTATTCGCTCAGGTGGCGGATGGTCTGGCGCTGGGAGTGGATCATCCAGTTGACGAGGTCGCCGATGGAGATGACGCCTTTGAGTTGGCCGTCCTCGGTGACGGCGAGGTGGCGGACGCGATGATCCGTCATCAGGCGCATGCATTCATCGACGGTGGCTTGCGGGGTGACGGTGAGGGGCGGGGTCATCATGATGTCGGCGACGAGGGTTTCACGCGAGGCCCGGCCACGGAGGATGACTTTGCGGGCGTAGTCGCGCTCGCTGAGCATGCCGACGAGGACTCCGCCGGCCAGGACGGGGAGCGCGCCGACTTCTTTTTCGGCCATGCGTTCGAGGGCGTCGTAGACAGTCATATAAGGCTCGGCGGTCCAGACCGGGCCGGTTTTTCCCGAGAGAATTTGCTGAATCGAGTCTTGCAGTTCCATGGCGGTCTCTCCTTTTCTCTTCGCGCACAACGGAGCCGCGCTGCTGGGGCCCCTGGCGGCCCTGTGCGCTTCTCCTTTTCAGGATGCGTGACCCGTATGCTACGCCGATATTTTTAGTAGAGCAAGGGGGTGTTGGTGGTGGTGCCGGGATTGTCCAATGTCCAAAGGGGGGGGGCGGGAGCCATCGAAGCTGATAGCATGAGACGCAATGAAGCGTCGAAAGAGGCGTGCGCCGGTTGCGCCGAAGCCGGACTGTGAGCTGGAATCGCCGCCGGGAACGGATGCGCGCGGCATGCTGCACCGGTATCTGTCCCCGGCTCTGGCGCTGGGTTTGTTGACGCTGCTCGCGTATTCAAATTCGTTTTCGGCCGGATTCGCGCTTGATAACCAAACGCTTCTGCTCGAAGATCCGCGCATTCGGTCGGCCAGCGCCGCTAACATCGATTTGATTGTCCACCACACTTATTGGTGGCCGAATGGGGAGAGCGGACTCTATCGCCCACTTACTACGCTGTCCTATCTTCTCAATTACACGATTCTGGGGAACGGCAATCATCCAGCCGGTTATCACTGGGTCAATCTTTTGCTGCACACGGCCAACGTATTGCTTGTGTTCGCGCTGTTGGTGCGACTGCTCAAGGGGCGGGCCCACGCGTTGCGGACGGCCTTTGTGATCGCGATGCTATGGGCCGTGCATCCGGTACTGACCGAGTCGGTAACCAACATCGCCGGGCGCGCGGACCTTCTGGCGGGGCTGGCGGTTTTGAGCGGTTTTCTTTTTTACCTGAAAAGCATGGAAACCACCGGATGGCGCCGTGGCGGAACGCTCGCGGGGTTGGCGGTTGCAGCCGCAGCCGGGATGTTATCCAAGGAAAGCGCCGTCGTTCTTGTTCCGCTCATCGTTGTTTACGAGCTAGCTTTCGGGAAACGATGGCGGAGAATGTTGCCCGGGTGTCTGGCGGCTTTGGTTCCGGCCGGGATCGTGCTGTGGCAGCGCGCGATCGTTCTCAACTCGGCGCTTCCCGCTGAATACCCGTTCACCGACAATCCTATCGCCGGCGCCGGTTTCTGGATCGGCCGGCTTACTTCCGTGAAGGTTCTGGCGCGCTATTTGTGGCTTGCGTTCTGGCCGGTGAAGCTTTCGGCGGACTACTCGTATTCCGAGATCAGACTTGCAAGCGGCAGTCTGGAGGACTGGATTTGCTGGCTCGCGGCCGCCGGCGCGCTGGTTCTCACGCTGATTCTGTGGAAACGGGACCGGCTAGCTTTTTTCTTTGCGGGCTTTGCCTTCCTCAACCTGTTGCCGGCGTCGAATTTCCTGTTTCCCATCGGCACGATGATGGCGGAGCGTCTGATGTATCTGCCTTTGGTGGGGGTGGTGGCCGCCGTGGTCCTGCCGATCGGCGGGGTCGAGGGCCGCTGTCGCTTCTCCGGCGCCATCTTCGCGCTTTGCGCGGGCGCAATCGCCGCAGGGTTCGGGGTTCGGACGTGGATGCGCAACTTCGACTGGGCTGATGACAAAACGATGGCGCTGGCTGGGGTTCAAACCAGTCCTCGAAGCTTCAAGTTCCATCGGTTGCTGGCGGCTGAACTTCTGGCGGAGGATCCGAAGCAGCGCGACATTGAGCGGGCCGTTGCGGAGGCGGATCGAAGTTTGGCGATCCTGGCGCCGCTTGCGGATGAATTGGATACGGCGGGTCCGTGGAATCTTGCGGCGGTGTGCCATCGGGTGAAAGGGGACGCACTCGCCCCGGACGGCGCCCGGGCGGAGTACGAAGAGGCGGCGAAGCTGGCGCTTCGCTCGATCGCGATTGACACGGCTGTTCGGGCCGCTTATGACCGGCAGCACGCGATGAAAAGCCCGGTTCCGGCGAGCGCGGGCGAGGGTTACCGGACGCTGGCGTCCATTTACTTGCGTTTGGGCCGGGCGCCGCAGGCGCTGGAGGCAGCGGTGCGAGCGCAGAGCATCGACCCGGCAAACAGCGTGGCATACGAGGAGATGGCCCGTGCGGAAATGGCGCAGGACCGCGATGAGGACGCCGCCGTCGCGCTCGCCGAGGGAATGTTTGCGACCGGCGATCGCAAGCTGTTCGCCGATTTGGTGAAGCTTTATCGAAGCGGCCTGGATTTGAAGGGCTGCGCGGTGGCCGCCGGCCCGCACGGGCCCATGCTAGATCCACACTGCGAGATCGTTGTCAGGGATCTATGCGAGGCGGCGGCTCGACTGCAGCGGCGGGACCTGCGCCGCCGGCTGGCATGTCCCGGTTAGCTTGGGGAGTGAACCCGGGGCCGTGGGCTCTCCTTTGGACCGCGCACGACGGAGCCGCCGCGGCGGCTGCCGCTCGCGGCGTTGTGCGCTCAGAATTCGTATTTGATTCCGAGTTGTAACTGGCGCATGGGGATGGTGGGGAGGAGGCTGTTGATGACTCCGAATCCGAGGCGTGCCGCGTTTGAGGCCGCGCCGGGAGCGGGGGCGCCCGAAAGGATGCTGCCCGCCGGCGCTCCGAAGGCTGGATGATTCAGTACGTTGAATCCCTCAAAGCGCAGGGTCAACATGTGATGTTCGTTGTACGGCATTATGAAGGATTTGTGCAACTCGGCATCGAGGTCGGCGATCCCGGGTGTAATGGCGACGTTCCGCCCGAAGTCACCGAACTGTCCAGGAGGAGCGACGGCAAACGCGGCCCGGTTGAGCCAATCGGAGGCGCTCTTGTTCGGCGCGTAGATGGATCCGCCGAGGTACTCCGGCCGGTCCCCGCCCTCGTTCGTTCCGGAGTTGTCCTTGCCACCGATCGTCAGAACCTGGGGCAAGCCGCTTTGCAGCGTCCACGTTCCGCCCATCTCCCATCCGCCGACGATTGCGTTCAGGAACGGATTTCTGACGTTGAGGGTCTTCCCTTTGCCGACTGGCAGATCATAGAGCACTGAAGTGACCCAGCGCTGGGCGACGTCGAACGACGAGAGTCCGTAGTCGCACCGGACGCAATAGCTGTTCTGGGGGAAGAGCTCGTCATAATTCTGCACGCGGATGCCGCTGGAGTCATCGAGCGATTTAGACCAGGTGTAACTGCTGATGACGCTCATGCCCTGACTGAAATGCCGGGTGGCCTGGAAGGAGAGCGCATTGTAGTGTGCGTTCATACCGTCGGCGACCCACTGGATCACTCCGAAGTCGGCAAACGGCAGGCGGGTGATGACGTTGCCGATTCCGGGAGGGGCCTCGTTGGTGTTCTGGAAACCATAGAGGTGATGGCTTTCCGATCCCAGATAACCCAATTCGAAGGCCCAGTCGGACCCCACCTGGCGTTGGATATTGAACAGGTACTGCTCGGTGTAAGAAGTGTAGTGATTGTAATCGCTGCCGAAGGCGTAAGGCGGCGGGAACGCGGGTCCGGCACCGCCGGCGCCGGGCGGAGTGACGGCGTTCGCATATGTGTCCGGGAGGCCTGAGAGCGAGCCCGAGCCTTGGCTCCAGGTGTCGCCGCCTGTCTGGGCGGTGAGGGTGAGACGGACGCCGAGATTCCGCGCCATGTCGAAATACATCGAGTTGGCATTGTCCTGCACATAGAAGATGCCGTAGGCTGCGCGAATGACGGTTTTCGAATCCGGCGAATAGGCGATGCCGATGCGGGGCGCAAAATCGTTGTATCTCACCTTGTCGAGCTGATAGTTCTCCTTGCCGTTGCTACAGACTGCGGGGGTTTGCGCCCAGGTGAACGGGATCGGAGGATTGGCCGTGTAGGCGTTCTGGCAATTGCCTTGCCGGATGAAGTACGGCTGTTGCGAAACAGGCGCATGCGATTGCTCTATGATAAGCGGCTGCACGATATTGAACAGGTTCCCGAGTGTATCCGTAAAGGGCGGAATCAGCTCCCACCGCAGGCCTACCGTGAAGGTGAGTTTCGGCGTGATCTTCCAGGTGTCATCGACGAAGAGGGCGAAGTCGTTGCGATAGTCATTCAGCACGGCGTCCTGATACGCGACGGTGGACTGATACATGTCGCCCAGCACGAAATCGGCGAATGCGTCGCCGCCTGTGCCTGTCGCGCTTCTGGTGGCGTTGGGGCTGAAAGTAAACTGCCCGCGGAGGAATTGATTGCCCAAAGTATCAAAGTTGTCGCGCTCGTATTCGAACCCGAACTTGATGGTATGTTTGCCCTTGATCCAGGACATGTTATCGACGAGTTGCGTATCGTTGTCGGCGATCTGGTAGGGCGTATCGCTGTCGTCGCCCAGGGCGCTGAAACCGTCGCTGTTGAACGCCACCGCGGGAACGCCCCACTGGACCGGCGGGCCGGCGTTCAAATTTGGAATGCCCAGCGCGCCGACGGGATTGACGCTGAATGCGGCGGCCCTGCTGACCGCGTTGAACATGCGGGTGTGGCCAAAACGGGCTTCATTCACGATGTTGGGGGTCAGGATGCGCGTGTTGGAGCCGAGGTACTGTTCGCAACCGGTGGTGATCTTGCTTCCGGTGATCGTCAGTCCGGTGCTTTTCTGAACTTCGGAACACCAACTGTAGCGGCCGCTCCACTGGGATTTGGAAGACTCGACGTAATCCATGCGGATGACGAACATGTCGCGGTTGAAGGGGAACTGGTTGAACTGCGTATAGTTGTCGGTAAAGCCCGGCAGGTTGGGCACAGCGTAGTATTGCAGTAACTTTTGGGAGGTGGGGTTGAGCATGCTTGGCGGGATCACATTGCCCGGAAGCGGCGCTTTGTTGCCGGGGTTGTAAATGGTGATCGGGTAGGCGCTGAAGTTGCCCTGCTGCATCGCCGCGGTTGGCAGAGAGTATACGCTTTGTGAAGATTCGCGGACCGCCAGGGTTTCCCAATTGGACATAAAGAAGAGCTTGTCCCGGCCGTCAAACAGCTTAGGGATGCGAACCGGACCGTCGAGCTCAAAGCCGTAATCGTTCCAGTTGAAGGCGGAGGCGCCGGGCTTATGGGCGGTGAACTGGTATGGCAGCGCGTCGTAATCGATGTTGCGGTTGAACTCGAACAGGGAGCCGTGATAGAGGTTGCCGCCCGATTTGGTCAGCACATTGATCTGCGTAGCTCCATGGCCGAATTCCGCCGGGTACACGCCGGTCTGCACTTTGAACTCCTGAATTGCGTCGATCGAGGGAAGCACGACGTAGGTGTTGAAGTCGAAATCCGTGTTGTTGACGCCATCGAGGGTGTAGTAGTCGTAGAAGATGCGGTTTCCGCCGGCCGAGATCGACTGGCTGGCGCGGTCGCCGCCCTGGCGGGACTGGGCCTGGCCAGCCGGAGGCGATACGGTATCGACGTTGGCATTCAGGGCTACCAGGTTGAGATATTCGCGCCCGTTGAGGGGAAGCTGGACGATGCTCTGGTTGCCGATCACGCTGCCGACGGTCGCGTTTTCGGCCTGCAAGAGGCTGGCGGCGGCCGAGACCTCGACGGTTTGGCTGACGGCGCCGATCTGGAGCGTGAAGTCCAGGCGGACGGTTTGCTGGACCATTACTTGGACGTTGAGACTGGTGGCTAGCTTGAAGCCGCTGTGCTCCGCCTTGACGTCGTAGCGGCCGGGCGGCAAGGAAGGGAAATCATAAAATCCATCCCCGCCGCTTGTGCCGGTGCGGACGGCATTCGTGCTGGTGTTGGTCAAGGTGATGGCGGCGCCGGGGACGCCGGCCCCGCTCGGATCGCTGATCCTTCCCGTGATCTCTCCGAAGGTCTGGCCGAATGCAGGAAGCCCCAAACACAGAAAGATTGTTCCGAACAGCAAAGTGGTTTTCATGTCCCACTTCCCCCCTTGGAATTGTCCAGAAAAACTGTGAGAGATTCTACGATACTTATATGGCGGATGCAAGAGGTTTAGAACTTTTTTCTGCGAATGCCCCGATTTGAGTTACTGTCTCCCGGATATCTCCGGGTTTCTTTAAGTAACGTTTGGAGTAACAGGCCGGTGACTGCGCTTATGCTCCGGTAAATGAACGCGGGCGCTCTCCCTGGCCATAGGGTAGATAGACGCGGGGCGGGGCACGACTTACAAGGCCGGGGATCGGCGACACGGGCTGGCGCTACCCAAGCGGTGGGGAGGGATACGGCGTGCGCGGCCCGGCACAAGACGGCAAAGGCGTGATCGCCGTCAGTCGAAGCGATCAAATGGATCGGTCGCTTTTTGCGAATGTAAAGTTAGCGAGGCCTTCTTTGACATCATCCACTTCGCGGTGGGTCACGGAGTGGTAACGCGGCGGAGGGCGGTGACGCTTTGCTCGACGGCGGAGTCTTCGTGGCCGGCGTAGTCGGGGTGGAGGAAGTCGATTTCGATGGCGAGGAGGCCGGTGTAGTTAGCGGCGGCGAGGGTTTGGATGACGCCGGGTAAGTCGACGAAGCCTTCACCCAAGGGGACGCTCGAGAAGAAATACCAGGCGTCGGCGGGGGCGTGTTTCTGGACGCGGAGGTCTTTGACGTGGGTGGCGAAGCAGTATCTGGCGAGGCGGGTGATCATCTTGACGGGATCGTCGAGGAGGCGGACGCAGTTGCCCGTGTCGAAGCAGAGGCCGAGGTAGGGGCTGGAGACGCGGTCGAGGAGGGATTCGATTTCGGCGGCGGTGAAGTCGATGTGGTTTTCGATGGCGAGGCGGATGCCGCGGTCTTGGGCGGGTTTGACGGCCTCGGCGAGCATGCCGGCGAGGGCGGCGAGTTGGGGTTCGTGCGGGAGGTGTCGGAAGCGGCGGCTGCTGCCGACGATGCGCATGACTTTGGCGCCGATGGCTTGGGCGAAGTCGAGGTGGGCGATTAGCTGGCGGAGGGCTTCTTCGTTTGTGCCGCCTTCGAGGCCGTCGCGGTGGCCCCAGGCCCAGACGCGTTCCATGCCGGCATCGTCGAGGATGTGGCGTAAGTGGCGGATGTAGGCTAAGTCAGGCGGGATGTAGCAGGATTCGAGGGAGACGCCGTCGACGCCGAGAGCGATGGCGCGGTGGAGGAAGTCTTCCTGCGACATCCTGCGTTCGGGGGCGGACTGTTCGGGGTAGACTTCGCCGAAGAAGCGGTGGTAGCAGTAACTGTCGATGGCGATTTTCATGCGGTGGGAGTTACTTCTGTAAGTGGCTCTTGAGATAGTCCTCGTATTCTTTCTTGAGGGCGGGGTCGTGGGGGGCGGGGTAGATGTCGGTGGATTTGTATTTGCCTTCGGAGAATTTCTTCTTGGTCCATTCGTCGTGGATGTGGATGGTGTCGGCGCGGTCGACGATGCCTTTGACTAACTGGGGCGGGATGAAATAGACGCCTTCGCTGTCGCCGAAGACGACGTCGCCGGGCATGACGGTGGTTTTGCCGATCTGGACGGGGATGTTGATGCCGGTGACCATGCAGCTTGTGAGGTAGGGCGGGATGGCACGTTTGAAGTAGCCGGCCATGTCGATTTCGTGGATGCCGTCGAGGTCGCGGATGTCGCCGTCGATGACGAAGCCGGCGCCTTTCTGGTGGATGTAGAAGGCGAGGTTATCGCCGATGATGCCGCCGGAGATGGAGTGTGCGTCGATGACTATGACGTCACCGGGTTCAAGTAAGTTGAGTGCGGTCTGGTGGGAGATGTGTTTTTCGCGGGGGCCGGTGGAGGGCATGCCGGTACCGTCGACATCGGCGATGTCGGGGCGGAGGGGCATCAGTTGGAGGGTTACGGCGCGGCCAACGAGTTTCTTGTCGGGGCGGAGGGGGATGAGGTCGCCGTCGAACTGATTGGGATAGCCCTGGTGTTCGATGCCGAAGACTTCTTCGGCGGAGAGGCCTTTGACTTTTTCGAGGATGGCGTCCGGGACTTTGGGGCGGCCGTCGGGGAAGCGGTCGAAGGGATTTTGGGCGGTGTAGCGGATCATCTGATCGCGATCGAGCTTGAAGACCTGCGCGGGGGCGGGCAGGGCGGCTAGCGCGGCGAGGGTGAGAAGGGTGAGTTTGTTCATGGTCTGCTCCGTTATGCTTGCTTTTCGAACCACGTGGTGCCGGGCATTTGGGCGCGTTTGGCGACTTCGTCGTTCATTTCGACGCCGATGCCGGGGCGGTCCGGGACGGTGATGTAACCTTTGTCGATGATTTCGCCTTCCTTCACCCAGTTAGCCCAGAGGTCGCGGTGGTTGATCCAGTGCCATTCGAGGACGAGGAAGTTAGGCACGGAGGCGCAGACGTGGACGGAGGCCATGGTGCCGACGGGGGAGACGACGCAGTGGGGGGCGAAGGGGATGTAGTAGGCGTCGGCCATATTGGCGATTTTGCGGGCTTCGGAGAGGCCGCCGACTTTCTGGATGTCGGGCATGATGATATCGGCGGCGTGCTTTTCGAGTAACTCGGCGAAGCCCCAGCGGAGGTAGATGTTTTCGCCGCAGCAGATGGGGGTGTGGGTGGAGCGGCGGATGTCGGCCATGGCGTCGATGTTTTCGGGCGGGACGGGTTCTTCGAGCCAGAGGAGGCGGAACTGTTCGGCGGCCTGGGCGACGCGTTTGCCGGTGACGGCGTCGTAGAAGCCGTGCATGTCGACGGCGAGGTCGATGGCTTGGGGGATGGAGTCGCGGACGTAGCGCATTTGTTTGACCATGCGGTCGATTTCGCCGTTGGTGGCGGTGCGGTTGACGGGGTCGCGGCGGGCGGGATCGCGGGCGTCGTCGATGTCCATTTTCATGGCGGTGAAGCCGGCTTCGGTGATCCAGGGGAGTTTGCGCTGGCCTTCGGGGCCTGTTGGGTCTTTCATGTCGGAGTCGCAGTACATGCGGACCTTGTCGCGGAATTTGCCGCCCATGAGTTGGTAGATGGGGAGGTTGAGGGCTTTGCCGGCGAGATCCCAGAGGGCGATTTCGAGGCCGGAGAGGGCGGTGATGTACTGGCCGCCCTGTGCTCCGGCGAAGATGCCGAAGCGGCGGAGTTGTTCCCAGATGGCGTCGACGTTGAGGGGGTCGCGGCCGATGAGGAAGCGGGAGAAGCTTTGGATGAGGGCGGGGGTGCCGATGGCGGCGTCGGTGGATTCGCCCTGGCCGGTGAGGCCCTGGTCGGTGTAGATGCGGACGTGGGCTTGCGGGCCGTGGACCTGGACCATGGCGGTGGCGAGGCCGGTGATTTTGAGTTTGGGCCGCTGGTAGGTGGTGGTGGCGGCCTGGATGGCGCGGGAGAGGGCGGGGAGCGCGAAGGCTGTGGCGACGGGGGAGAGCGCCGAGCGGAGGAGGGATCTACGGGAGGTTTTCATCGGTGGGAGCCGCCTTTCTTGCGATCATGTTTCGCCCGTGAGGCCGCCATAGATCATATATCAGGCGGGGGAAGAAGCAGGAAGCAGGAAGCGAGGAGCAAGAAGCAGGAAGCTGGGAGTGGGGCGGCGTTGTTATTCTGTGACCTGATGAAGTGGGTTGCTGGTCTGGTGGCGTTCGGGGTGGTGGCTGGGGCGGGAGAGACGCTCAATGCGTACCGGGAGATTTCGCATCGGATTGTGGCGGCGGCGATGGCGGACGAGGAGGGATATGCGCGGCTGGCGGAGTTGTGCGACCGGATTGGGAACCGGTTGAGCGGATCGGAGGCGCTGGAGCGGGCGGTCAAGTGGTCGCAGGCGCAGATGAAGGAAGCGGGGCTTGAGAGTGTGACGGCGATTCCGGTGAAGGTGCCGCATTGGGTGCGGGGCAGGGAGGCGGCGGCGATTGTGGCGCCGGTGGAGAGGAAGTTGAACATCCTGGGGTTGGGCGGGAGCGTGGGGACGGCGGGGGTGACGGCGGAGGTGGTGGCGGTTAAGAGCTTTGAGGAGATCGACCGGTTGGGACGGAAGGGCGTGGCGGGGCGGATTGTGTTGTACAACGCGCCGTACCGGGGGTATGGGAGCACGGTGGCGTACCGGATGGCGGGGCCGTCGCACGCGGCGCGGTTGGGGGCGGTGGCGGTGCTGGTGCGGAGTGTGACGCCGGTGAGCCTGGCGACGCCGCACACGGGGTCGCTCGAGTATGACGCGGATGCGCCTGAGATTCCGGCCGCGGCGGTGACGGTGGAGGATGCGGAGATGATCGCGCGGCTGTGCGCGAAGGGGGAAGTGAAGGTGCATCTGGAGATGGACGACCGGACGGTGGGGGAAGCGGAGTCGGCGGATGTGGTTGGCGAGATTCCGGGAGTGGAGTTTCCGGAGGAAGTGGTGGTGATCGGCGGGCACCTGGATTCGTGGGATGTGGGGCAGGGGGCGCAGGACGACGGTGTGGGGGTGATGGCGGCGCTGGAGGCGGCGAGTCTGATTCACAAGCTGGGGCTGCGGCCGCGGCGGACGATCCGGGTGGTGTTTTTCACGAACGAGGAGAATGGCGGGGCGGGGGCGGAGGCGTATCGCGAGTGGATCGGCGGGCGGATCCGGACGCATATTGCGGCTATCGAGATGGACGGGGGGGCGGAGAGGCCGGTGGGATTCGGATTTACGGGGACGGCGGCGGAGTTGGAGAAGGTGCGGGAGGCGGGGTTGTTGCTGGACGGGATTCATGCGGAGGCGGTGGCGGCGGGCGGAGGCGGGGCTGACATTGCGCCGTTGATTCGGGATGGCGTGCCGGGGTTGGGGTTGCGGACGGTGGGGACGCATTACTTCGACTGGCATCATTCGGCGGCGGACACGCTGGACAAGGTGGATCCGTATGACTTCCGATTGAATGTCGCGGCGCTGGCGGTGATGGGATACTGGCTGGCGGACGAGCCGGGAAGGTTAAACTAACACAACGATGACAAACGACGAGAGCGAACTGCGCTGGCACCCGCTGTTGCGGCAGTGGGTTGCGGTGGCGGCGAACCGGCAGCACCGGCCGCAGATGCCGGCGGACTGGTGTCCGTTTTGTCCGGGGTCGGGACGG
>DAIDIH010000105.1 GCA_027459465.1 Bryobacterales bacterium
CTGCACAATCTCGGCCGCGTTTTCCTTTCCCACGCCGCCATCGATCTCAATGCGGAAGTCTAAGCCCCGCTTGGCCCGGATCCGGTCCAACGCGGAAATCTTCTCCAAGGTATAAGGCAGGAACTCCTGCCCTCCAAATCCGGGATTAACGCTCATCACAAGCACTTGCTCGGCCACATCGAGCACATGCTCCAGCGTCCCTACCGGCGTCGCCGGGTTAATCACCACGCCGGGCGCCGCTCCTTCTGAACGGATCATCCGGAGCGTCCGGTCCAGATGCGGGCACACCTCCTGGTGCACCAGCACATGGTCCGCCCCAGCCTCGATGAACAACGGAGCATACCGGTCCGGATCCGTAATCATCAGATGCACGTTCAGCTTCATCCGTGTCACCTTGCGTACAGACGCTACCACAGGCGTCCCCAGGCTGATGTTCGGTACGAAGTGTCCGTCCATCACGTCCAGGTGTAGAATCGTCGCCCCGCCCCGTTCGACACTTCGGATCTGCTCGCCCAGACGGGCAAAGTCAGCGGCGAGAATCGACGGTAAGATCTCGGGCATGGGACTCGTCTTGCGGCCACGCAGTCCGGGTTCGGGCCGCCTCCGGCGCAATCCAATAACTCATCTTCATTATCGCAAAAGCAGTCCCCCCTGCCACTTTTTTATCAGTCGCCAATTTTTCGCCGTCCCACTTCCCCTATCTCCTTGATACAAGGGCCTGATTCCCACCGTATTCCTCTCCTCAACCCATTGGCCCTCTTTTTGCCTACCGAATTCCCGTATGCTCGATGCCACCTCCTCCCAAATCGCCCGGTACCTGGACCTGCTCAGTGCCCGGCAGAACCTGGTTGCATCCAACCTCGCCAACATCGACACGCCCGGCTATCACGCGAAAGACATTGATTTCGCGGCAGAAATGCAAAATGCTTCGAGTGCGGATCCACCCCATGTCCTCGAGGTGCAGGGCCTTCCCGTCCGTAACGACGGCAACAATGTCAGCCTCGAACGCGAAACCCGCCTCCTTTCGGAGAACGCGATGAAGTTCCGCATCGCTGCCACTTTGGAACTCTCGCATCTCAAATTGAAACGCATGGCGATCCACGACGGGAGTCCCACCGCATGAGTCTGTTCGGTGCTCTCGCCGTCAGCGGTTCCGGCATGGACGCGCAGCGCACCCGCGCCGAACTGCTCGTTCAGAACCTGGCCAATGCCGAAACCACCCGCACGCCGGAGGGTGGCCCCTACCGCCGGAAGGACGCCGTCTTCTCCAGTTCCTCCGTCGATCCCTCCTTCAACGACGAACTCGGCTCCGCTCTCGGGGAACAACCCGTCGGGGTCTCCGTCAGCGACGTCGTCACCGACATGCGTGCTCCGGAACGCCGGTATATGCCCGGCCATCCGGACGCCGATAAGGACGGCTACGTTCTCTTTCCCAACATCAATCCGGCCGAAGACATGGCCGACCTCATTAGCGCCAACCGGGGCTACGACGGCAACATCGCCGCCATCGCTGCGGTAAAAGACATGATCAGCCAATCGATCCAGATGCTCAGCGCCTGACCACTCCCTTCAACTTCGCCATGTCCATTCCCATCCAGCCGATCCAGCCGCCGTCGCTGGCCAACGTTCCCGCCCCCAGCCCACCCGGCCCGGCCAACCAGGGCTCGAGCCTGTTTGAAAACATGCTCAGCAATGCCTCGTCGAACGTACAGGACCTTACCCAAAAAGCCGACACCGCCGTGACTCGCTTCCTCAATGGCCAGGGCGGCGAGGTCCACCAGGTCGCCCTCGCCATTCACCGCTCGGAAATCGCGATGGAGACGTTCATGCAAATTCGCAACAAACTAATCAGCGCTTATCAGGAAGTCATGCGCATGCAGATCTAGGAACCCGGCATGGACCAAATCAAGCGCCTCCTCGACTCCCTTTCCCTCAAGCACAAGATCACCATTGCCGCCGCCGCGCTCGCCGCTTTCGCCGCGCTCTACGGCCTCGTCAATTGGCAAACCGAGCGCGATTACAAGCCTCTCTACACGGACCTCGCGCCCGAAGACGCCGGCCTCGTCCTCGCCAAGGTCCGCGAATCCGGCGTCCCCTACCGCATCGGCGACGGCGGCACATCGGTCCTCGTGCCTTCCGCCAAGGTCAGCGAACTCCGTCTCCAACTCGCCGCCGCGGGAATCCCCAAAAGCGGCCGGATCGGATTTGAAATCTTCGACAAAACCAACTTCGGCGCCAGCGACTTCACCGAACAGGTCAACCTGCACCGCGCACTCGAAGGCGAACTCGAACGAACCATCATGTCGATTTCCGCCATCGATCAGGCGCGTGTCCATATTACGTTCGCCAAGGACTCCATCTTTACCGACGAACGCCAGCCCGCCAAGGCGAGCGTCCTGGTTAAGCTGCGGCCCGGCGCACGGCTCGAACCCCAAAACGTGGTCGCAATCAGCAATCTCGTCGCCGGCGCCGTCGAGGGCCTTTCCCCCGAGGGCGTTAACGTCGTCGATATGCGCGGCAACCTCCTGAGCCATCCCAAGCCGTCCGGCTCCGCGGACGATCCCGCGCCCTCCGGAGCCGCCATCGAGTACAAACAGGCGGTCGAACGGGACCTGTCAAACAAGATCGCCGCGACGCTCAATCCGCTGCTCGGCGAGGGCAGGTTCCGCGCCGGCGTCTCGGCCGATGTCGATTTTTCGAGCGGCGACCAGAGCGAGGAAACCTTCGACCCGGCGAAATCCGTGATGACCTCGTCGCAGAAAACCGAGGACATCACCGGCGGCGGCGCCAGCCTCGGCGTGCCCGGCACCGCCTCCAACCTGCCGAGTCCCCCCTCGCACCCGGCAAGCGCCCGCACCGCCACCGCGCGCCGCACGGAGAACATCAGCTACGAAACCAGCCGCGTCGTCCGCCGCATTCATCTCCCGCAAGGCACGATCAAGCGCCTGTCGTCCTCGGTGCTGGTCGACTACGCCGTCCGCTGGCAGGGCTCCGGCGAGAAAGCCAAGCGCGTGCTCGAACCGCCGCCGGCCGATAAGCTCAAATCGATCCACGACCTCGTCGCCGCGGCCATCGGCTTCAACGCCGCCCGCGGCGATGAACTCGTCATCGAAGCCTTACCGTTCGAATCCACGCTCAATCCCGAACAACTCGACACCACGCGCGCCGCGAAACCATCCAACCTGCCCCCCTGGCTTGAGAATCTTCTCGCCGGGAAGAACTACATCATGGTGGGCGCCGTCGCAGGCGTCGCGGTGCTGCTCGCCGCCATCGTCGCGGTTGTGTTCCTCCGCTCGCGCAACAACCATGCCGCTCCGGACCGCCCCTACCATCCCGGCCAGTTGCCCGCCCCCGGTGGCCTCGTTCCCTCCCAAACCTACGCCGCCTCCGGCGACGATCCGGCCGAACGCGTCAGCAAAGAGATGGAAGCCAAGCTCGCCGAACAGCAGGCGCTGCGGGAAAAACAGGCTCAGGAGGTGTTGAACTCTCTCAAATTGCCCCAGGTCTCGACCAAGAAAACCGAAGTCCTGGCCAAGCACGTCGCCGAAGAAGCCAAGAAGGACCCCGCCGTCACCGCGCACCTCATACGCACCTGGCTTCACGAAGGAGAGGCCTGATCCCGAGTTCCCGCTCCTGATCCCGCATGCCCACCGTCGACCATTCCGACCGAGCCCAATCCGCAAGAATGGGCGGTGTGCGCAAAACCGCCATCCTGCTCGTGCTGCTTGGCGACCAGATCAGCGGCCAGATCCTCAAAGAACTCACCGACGAAGAAGTTGACATCATCAGCCGCGAAATCGCCCGGCTCAACGGTATCCACACCCAGGATGCCGAATCCGTTCTGCAAGAGTTCTACGAGATGAACGTCGCCCAGTCCTACATGCTGGCGGGCGGCATTGACTACGCGCGCAAAATGCTCCAGAGCGCTTTCGGCCCCGAGCACGGCAAACGCATGCTGGACCGGCTCGTCAAGGTCCTCGGCGCCGACGCCGCCAGCTTCGACGCCCTCCAAAAGGCCGACCCGCAGCAGTTGGCCAAGTTCATCCACAACGAACACCCGCAAACCATCGCCCTCGTACTCAGCCACCTCAACCCCAGCCAGGCCGCCAATCTTCTCTTCTCCCTCCCGTCCGACATGCGCGCCGATGTCGCCCTCCGCATGGCCAACCTCGATCAGATCTCCCCGGAAATCATCTCCAAAATCGCCGTCATCATCGGCCAGAAACTCAAAGCCCTCGGTGAATTCAGCCGCGAAGCCTACGGCGGCGTCCGCGCCGTCGCCGAGATGTTCAACCGGCTCGACTCGGGCACCAGCAAGGAGATCCTCGACTCGATCGACGAAGTCGACTCCGGCCTCGGCGCCACAATCCGCCACCTGATGTTCGTCTTCGACGACCTGCTCCTGCTCAGCCCCGAAGCCATGAAGGAAGTGCTCAGCAAGGCGGACCGCAAGATCCTCACCGTCGCCCTCAAGGGCACCAGCGACCAGCTCAAGAACCATTTCTTCGCCGCCATGAGCCAGCGCGGCTCGGAAATGATGAAAGAAGACATGGACGCCCTCGGCCCGATCAAGCTCAGCGAAGTCGAGTCCGCCCAGCAGCAGATCATCGCCGTCGTCCGCCAACTGGAAACCGACGGAGTCATCAGCCTGAAGGGAGCCGTCGGCGAACAGTATGTCGTCTAGGATCCTGCGTTCCGCGGGCGCCCGCGCCGAACCGCTTCCCTGGCGCAAACTGACTCCGGCCGGTGCCCGGCTGGATCCGGTCTCCGCCCAGCCCGCTCCCGCCGCCCAGCCCGCCGAGCAACAGGAACACGAAATCTCCCGCCGCGTCGAGGAAGCCCATCGCCGCGGCTTTACCGAAGGGGAGACCCGGGGCCGCCAGGCCGCTTCCCAGCAGCTTCAGCCCGTGCTCGACCGCCTCGGAAAATCCTGCGAGGAGATCGCCGGCCTGTCGCCCCGCGTGCGCCACGAAGCCGAAGAAGATCTCGTCCGCCTCGCCGTCGCCATCGCCCGCCGCATCCTCCGCCGCGAACTGACCGTCGATCCGGAAGCCCTGCTCGGCCTCGCCAAAGCCGCCCTGGCGCGCATCGACGCGCGCGAACTCAAACGCATCCGCGCGCACCCGGAAGCCGCCGCCTGGCTAAAGCCCAAACTCGAATCGGCCGGCCTGCCCGGCCGCGTCGAGGTTCTCGCCGACCCATCGCTTGAACCCGGCGCGGTTCTGTTTGAAACGACGCGAGGCCTCCTCGACGCCTCCGTCGAAACCCAGCTCGGCGAAATCGAGCGCGGCTTCACCGACCTCCTCGGACCGTCCGCATGAGCCTCGCTGCCTTCCTCGCCCGCGTCGACCAACTCGATCCCATGCGCTGGAGCGGACGCGTCACAAATCTTGTCGGCCTACTGGTCGAAAGCGACGGCCCCGCCGCCGCCCCGGGCGATTTCTGCGAAATCCTGGCGGGCGGCTCGCAGGCGGTCCGCGCGCAAGTGGTCGGCTTCCGCGACGGCCGCCTTCTCTCCATGCTGCTCGAAGACGTGGCGGGCATCCGCGCCGGGGACCCCATCGTCGCCCGGCCCTCCGCCTCGAAGATTCCCGCCGGCCCCCAACTCCTCGGCCGCGTCCTCGACGGCTTCGGCCGCCCCATCGACAAGTTGGGCCCCCTCATCGCCTCCTCGTCACAGACCCTCGACGCGCCCCCGCCCGGCCCGCTTGACCGCGAACCGATCTCCGAACCCCTCGTCACCGGCATTCGCGCCATCGACAGCCTCCTCACCTGCGGCAAAGGCCAGCGCATCGGCATCTTCGGCGGCAGCGGCGTCGGGAAAAGCACGCTGCTCGGCGCCATGAGCCGCCAGAATTCCGCCGACATCAGCGTCATCGCCCTCATCGGCGAGCGCAACCGCGAAGTCCGGGACTTCATCGAGCACGAACTCGGCCCCGAGGGTCTCCGCCGCTCCGTCCTCGTCGTCTCGACCAGCGATCGCCCGGCCCCGCTCCGCATCCGCGCGGCTCACGTCGCCCTCGCCATCGCCGAGCATTTCCGCGACCAGGGCAAGGACGTCCTTCTCGTCATGGACTCCGTCACCCGCCTCGCCATGGCCCAGCGCGAAATCGGCCTGGCCGCCGGCGAGCCTCCCAGCCAGAAAGGCTACACACCCAGCGTCTTCAACCTGCTCCCCCGAATCTTCGAGCGCGCCGGCCGCTTTCGCCGCGGCTCCATCACCGGCTTCTTCACCGTCCTCGTCGAAGGCGACGACCTTAACGAACCCATCTGCGACGCTGTCCGCGCCATCCTCGACGGCCATATCGTCTTAAGCCGCCAACTCGGCTCCCTCGGCCACTACCCAGCCATCGACGTCCTCCAGTCGGTCAGCCGCCTCGCCTCCCGCCTGGCCACCAACGAACAACAATCCGCCGCCCGCAAAATCCGCGAAGCCCTCGCCGACTACGAACGCTCCGAAGACCTCATCAACCTCGGCGCTTACGTCTCCGGCGCCAACCCCCGCCTCGACGCCGCCATCGCCGTCCGCCCCCGCCTCCTGGATTTCCTGAAACAGGACGCAGCCCAGCACGCGCCCCTCGAAGAAACGCTCTCGCGCCTGGGTGAACTCGCCCGGGCCATTCCATGAAGCGCTTCCACTTCCGCCTGGAAACCGTCCTCCGCTGGCGCGAAGAACAAGCCCGCGCGGAAGAAACCCTTTTGGACCGTCTCCGCCTCGAACGCCTCGCCCACCAGAAGGCCCTTGCGCATGTCGCCAACACCCTCCAGCGCGAGGAAGAGGCCGTTCTCGCTTCGCGCCAACTCGACGGAGCCGCGCTCGCCGCCCTCGACACCTTCCGCCGCCGCGCCCATCGCGAATTCCTTCGCGTCCAGGCCGCCATCGCCGCCTGCGAGCAGCGCATCGAAAAACAAAAAGCGGCGGTGCGCGAAGCCCGCCGCCGTCACAAATTGCTCGAAAACCTCCGCGACCGCCGCCACGCCGCCTGGCAGGCCGCCTTCGACTTGGAAATCGAACAGCAGGCGGGCGAACTCTTCCTGGCCCGCCACGCCCGCGCTCTCGCTGCTACGAGCCAGACTGAGCCGACCGAAGAAACTTGAGAAACTCCTGCGGGTCCCGCGTCAGCCCCGGAAACGTCGCAATCACTTTCTCATCCGGCGACAGGATCGCATAGTAGGGAATCGCAATCGTCGAAAACTTATCGTTCTCGAGCGTCTGGTTTTTCTCCGAAGCCGCATCCAGCCCGTCGGTGAACAACTCCGCCAGCACGAACCCCTTCAGCGCCGCCTGAATCTCCGGACGCGGTAGCATGTTCCGCTCCATCCAGTGGCAGTTCGTGCACGCGTGCCCGCTGAAGTTGATCAGCAGCGGCTTGTTCTCCGCCCGAGCCTTGGCCAGCGCCGTGGAATAATCGTCTCGAATCCACTCGGCCTGCTCCGCCGCCGCCGTCCGCCCCGCCGCGCCGGCCGAAGGCGCCGGAATATAGGCGTCGAGTTCGCCCAGCGGAGCCCCGGTCATCCCCGGCGCCAGGCTCAGCGCCAAAATCAGAAACGCCGCCCCGGTCAGCGCCCGCCCCACGCCCACCTTCTCCTCCGCCTTGATCCCTTCCATCTTCAGGAGCCCCAGCAAATACAACCCGGCCATCGCCAGCAGCACAATCCACGCCGCCAGGAACCGCTCCCGCGTCAGCCAACCCACCTGCAGCGCCTCATTCACCTTGTTCAGGTAATTCACCGCCGCCGCCAGCACCAGGAACCCCAGCACCACTTTCACCCGCACCATCCAACCCCCGCTCCGCGGCAGCTTCCGTAGATACGATGGAAACAGCGCCAGGAAGAAAAACGGAGCCGCCAAGCCCGTGGCGAACGACAGCATCCCGAACACCGGCTGCAGCCCCTCGGCCTGCACCGAAGCCACAAACAGCGGACCCACGATCGGCCCAATGCAGGCAAACGACGTCAGCGTGAACGTCAACCCCATGATCAACGTGCCGACGTACCCGCCCGTCTCGCTCGCCGCGTTCAGCTTCGTCAACATCCCCGAAGGCAGCGCCAGCTCGAACGCCCCCAGCAGGCTCAGCCCGAACACCACAAACACCGCCGTGATAAACCCGTTCACCCACGGGTTCGACCCCAGAATCACCACGCCAAACGGACCCGCGATCGCCTTCGCAATCCACCCCAGCCCCGTAAACAGCACAATGATCCCGACGCAAAACAGCAGCGCATGCGCCGCCGCCCCGCTCCGTCCGCCCGCCGCCTCCGCCTCGCCTTCCCCTTGACGGTTCAGGAAAAAAGATACCGTGATCGGAATCATCGGGAAAACGCAGGGAGTGAAAATCGAAGCCAGCCCCAGCACGAACGCTGTCAGCAGAAACCCCGCCAGGCTCTGTGTATCCCCGCCCGCCGCGGGACTCACCGGTTTCGCCGGAACCCCGGCACCTGCCACGGCCGTCGCCTTCGCCCCGAGCGCCGGAACCTCGATGTATCCGGCCGGAATCGCCGCAGCCTCCGCGCCCGCCCCGGCGTCCATCTTCACCGCCGCCGCCGCCGTCTTCTTCTTCGGAGGCAGACAAAACTTGTCCGTGCACGTCTGGTAGCGCGTCTGCGCCGTCAGTTCAACATTCCCGCTCGCCGAAGGCGCAAACTCCACCTCCACCAGAAACACCACCTGCTTGCCGTAAGTCTCCGTCTCCAGTTGAAAGTTCGGGTCGAACTCCCGGTCCGGCTTCGGCTCGAACCACCGCACATGCTTGACCGCCGGATTATCCGCCAGGCTCAGACGGGTCGGATTCGGTCCTCCCGGAGGCGTTGTCGGCGAGTACATGTGGAATCCCTCGCTGATCGTGGCCGTCAGCTTTCCCAACGCCTTCCCGCCCGGCTTGGCCGCCGCCGGGGAAAACTCGAGCGCCCACTGCACCGGGTCCGGCGCCGCCGCCCGCACCAGTCCCATCGCGGCAATCGCCGCCGCCAGAAACACTACGGACCGTTTCATCATGTCTCTTCCCAGTCAACACCGCGCACAACGGGACGCCGCGGCTTGCGCCGCTCGCTTACCCTGTGCGCTCTCTTTTAGAATCTCACCGGCAGCGGCCGGCATTTCTGATTAATCGACCGCGGTCGCCGCGCGCGCGCCCAGTTCCTGCTCGATCCGCTCGTTCACCCGCCCCTCGGCAAACTCCACCGCCACGCGAATCCCGTTCTTGATCGCGTTCCCGTTCGACCGCCCGTGGCAGATGATGCAGACGCCCTTCACGCCCAGCAGCGGCGCCCCGCCGTACTCGCTGTAATCGACGCGCTTCTTGAAATCCCGGTACGCCGCCCGCGACAGCACATACCCGATCTTCCGGGTGATCGTCTCCTCGAGCGACTCCTGCAGCATCTGCTTGAACATATCCACCAGCCCCTCGCTCACCTTCAGCGCCACGTTGCCGATGAACCCGTCGCAGACAATTACGTCCGTCTTGCCCGAGTAAATGTCCCGCCCCTCGACGTTGCCCACGAACTTCAACGGCAGCGTCTTCAACAGAGGGGTCGTCTTATGCGTCAGCTCGTTGCCCTTGTGCTCTTCCTCGCCGATCGACAGCAATCCTACCGTCGGGTGCGCCACGTGGAAAATCACCCGCGAATAAATCTCTCCCATCACCGCAAACTGCGCCAGCATCCGCGGGGTCGAGTCCACGTTCGCGCCCACATCCACCACGACCACCGGCTTCCCGGCAAGCGTTGGAAACGCCGACGCCAGCGCCGGCCGGTGCACGCCGGGCAGCATGCCCTGCACCATTTTCGCCGTCGCCATCACCGCGCCGGTGTTGCCCGCCGACACCAACCCGTCCGCCAGGCCCTCGCGCACCAGCCGCGCCGCCACGCGGATCGAGCTGTCGCGCTTGTTCCGCATCGCCCACGCCGCGCTGTCTTCCATCGTGATCCACTCGCTGGCGTGATACACCTCGATCGGCAGAGCCGCCGCGCCCTCATGCTGCGCCAGCTCTTTCTTCACCCGGTCTTCCGGACCAACGAGAATCACACGCACGCCCAGCGCGCGCGCAGCCCGGATGGCGCCTTCCACTTCCGCTTTCGGGGCGTGGTCGCCCCCCATGGCGTCAACGGCGATGGTCACCATATCATCTTTGTGGGGACTTAGGTGACTTATTCGGCGGCTACCTCAACTACGTCCCGGCCCTTGTACTGCCCGCAGTGCGGACACGCCCGGTGCGGCACCTTCGGCTCGTGACAGTTCGGACACTCCGCCAAACTCAGAGTCCGCAAAGAATCGTGCGCCCGCCGGGTCGAGGTCCGCCGCTTAGAATGGCGTCGTTTAGGATTCGGCATAATCTTCTCACTTACTCCTGGCTTCTTACTTCTTGCTTCTTACTTCTTGCTCCCGCAGTGCTTCCCACCTGTCATCCACCGGCTTCACCTCACACCCACAAGAACTCACATTCCGATTCGCCCCGCACAACGGGCAAATTCCCTTGCAGTCCTCTCGGCACAGCTTCCGCATCGGCATCGCCAGCAGCACATGCTCCCGAAGCACGTCCTTCAACTCAATCCCGCCGTCCGTGTAAAACGCGGCGTCAATGTCTCGTTCCCCGAGCGCGACCTCTTCGCGCCCCTCCCCGGCGGCTAACCGCTCCGGCAGGTAGCTTAAATCAAACTCCCCATCGATCACAAACCCCGCCGGCTCCAGGCACCGGTCGCAGTCGGCTTCCATATCAACATGCAACCGCCCGCGTACCCGAATCTCCTCGAGCGTCTCGTTCTGCAGCACCGCTTCGCCGGACGCTTCGAGCGGCCCCGTTTGCCGCACGCGATCCCCAAAATCAATCTCCCCTGCTGGCAGGGCCACGGAGAACGGGACGCTCCGCAACTCCAGATCTTGCAAACGGATGAACAAGCGCTACCTCGGCTCGTAACGGGCGGGAATCGCCGGAATTTCTACTATAGCAAACCCTAAGCCCCTCATCCCACGTCCTTTCCGACCCGCGTCTCAGCTACACTAGCAGGCGGTGCGCGCACGCCGGGCGCACGGAGAATCCCAATTATGAAATATGCCGCCGGTTTCATCCTAGGCCTCATCGTCCTGCCGCTCTGCGGCTACCTCTACCTCGTCCTCGGACTCGTTCCCGTCGCGACGTCCGCCCCGCCCATGCCCTTCGAACAATACTTCGCCAAGAAGGCGCTCCACGCCCGCATCAGCCGCGAAGCCCCCACCACCGACTTGATCCAGCCGACGGAAGGCAACCTGCTCGTCGGCGCCAATGTTTACAAACAGAATTGCGCCGTCTGCCACGGCCTCCCCGGCCAACCCAAATCCCGCATCGCCCAAGGCATGTTCCCGCCCCCGCCCCAACTCTTCCAAGGCACAGGCGTCACCGACGACCCCGCGGGCGTCACTTACTGGAAAGTAAAAAACGGCATCCGCCTCACCGGCATGCCCGGCTTCGGCTGGACCCTCTCGAACGAGCAGATGTGGCAGGTCAGCGTCCTCCTCGCCAACGCCAACAAAGTCCCGCCCAGCGTCACCCAGGCCCTCCAGCAGCCCTAACCGCGTCCGAATAAAATGGCGTCGTATGCTCTCCAATCGCCGCCATTCCGCAATTCTGGTCTGCCTCGTCGCCTTACCGTGCCTCGCTCAAACCTACGAGCCCGTGCCGGTCATTCAGCTTTCTCCGGAGGAATCCGCTCAGGCCCGCCGCCTGGCCACCGGCCTGCGCGAGGCGCAAGATCGCTCGATCGCCGCCGAGGACGCCCGAAAGTCTTTTGGCCAAGCCTACCAGGCCGCCCATCCAGACGTGCCCAACCTTCAGTTCACGTCGGACCTACGCCACGCATTCTCCTACTTACCCTCGGCACGCGACGGAGTCCGCAAGATGAACCTGATTGAACTCTCCCCGGAGGAATCCGCCAAACTCTCCGCCATCGAACACGAATCCTCGGCCGCACTGGAAGCATTCCAGGTAGCCAGATCCGCCTGGCAAGACTTCAAGAACAACCTCATCGCCCACCACACTCCTGTCAGCCTCCCGGCAACGCAGAACACGGCTTCGAACTTCAGGCAAATTACCGACCCCAATCTCTGGGCCTTCGGCCCGGCCTTCTCCCCGGACTTCCGCTTCGCCGTCCCGGCAAGCAGACCCTACTGACCCTCCTGTCACATCCGGCCGCCCTCCTCCGTCATCCCTAGGAACGAAGGAGAAACCCATGGACCCCCACGCAAGCGCCGCCGACCTCCATCCCGAACTCGATACCTTAAGAAACTCCCTCCGGAAACCGCCCTGCTCATCCGCGAGCACGTCGCCAACCTTAACGTCTGCCTCTTCTGCATCGATATCGGCCGTTCTTTCGTCATCAAAAAGGCCATGAACCAGGCCAGGTTCGACGCCCTCGCCGAGTACGAAACGAGCCCTCTCTTCACCGGCAAAGACCGCGCCGCCCTCGACTACGTCACCGCCCTCACCCGAGGCAAAAAGGTCGACCCCGAAACCTTCGCCCGCCTCGCCGCGCAGTATTCTGACCGCGAAATCTGCGAAATCGTCTGGCTCGTCGCCAGCGAGCATGTCTACAACCTCACCGACATCGGCCTGAACATTCACTCCGACATGCTCTGCGATCTCGCCCGCAAAAACAAACAAGGCTTCAGCTCCGCTCTTCCAACCCCACCTGCCGCTCCCACTCCGAAGCCCGCTCGCCCCGCCACGCCTCCCACCAATGCTCCACCACCCCCATAAACTCCCCCGTCTTCGGCGCCCACACCTCCGCCGCCAGCTTAACCGCGTCCCGCCGCAACTTCTCCCGCAGCGCCCCCGCCGACCGCTCCACCGCCGCCCGCTCCTCGCCCTGCGCAAACAAATCCGCATGATCCCGCATCACCTGCTCGAGCACCGTCACATTGTGCTCATCCCCGAGCCGCTGCTCCATCTTCTTCACCCGGACTCCATACCGCCGCAGCGCCTCCACCCGCATCCCATCGAGCAACTTCACATGGTGCCAATGATCCTTCGTCCGCTTCCGCCACTCGTGGAAATCCTCCGGCGCGCCGCTGTGCTCCGCCCTCTGCCAGCCCCGCCGCGCATCCCGCACCGTCCGCCTCAGCCCTGGCTCGATCGCCGCAAACCCATCCCCAATCCCGCGCCACGCCGCCACCTCGCCCCTAGTCTCTTCCAACCCCGCCGCCGCTTCCTCCATCGCCGCCACCGGGTCCACCGCCGCCTCGCACCGCCGCTTATACTCTTCGAGCGCCGCCCTCACGCCGCCAAACTTCTCCCCCGCCTCTTCCTCAATCGCCGCAAACGTCTCCAGCAGCGCCCCCGCATCCCGCAGCCCGCTCAGCTTCTGCCCCAGGTCCCGGTACCGCACATTTTCCGGCTGGAACCTCTCTCCCAATCCATCCCGCACCAGCCGCAGCGCGGCGCGGATCCGCTTAATCCCCTTCCGCGCCTCATGAATCGCCTCGTCCCGGTCCCCTTCGCCCCGCAGGGCCGCCACCGCCCCATCGATTTCCGCGCGCACTAGCCGCCTGATTCCCACCCCCACCTTCTCCGCCCGCCGCAGCCGGTACGCCATCATCCACGATTCCACCACGTCCGCAACTTCCCCGGCGCGAATCGCGATCATCCGACCTCGATTAGGGCATAATGCCCCTAGTACCCGTACTATGACTGAAAACAACGCGCGGCAAACCACTTCGGCCGAGCGCATCCAATCCCTTTACGCAGCCCTCTACGGTGTCGCCCGCGCTCTCGCCTCGCCCAAATCCCGCCACGAGTTCCTCACCGAAGTCACCCGCGCCCTCGTCGACTCCGGCCCCTTCTGCATGGCCTTCATCGCCTGGCACCAGCCGGAGTCCCGCGAACTCATTCCTATAGCCAGTTGGGGAGACAGCGACGGCTACGCCAAACGCATCCGCATCTACACCGACGAACGTCCCGAAGGCCACGGCCCGGGCGGCATCGCGTTCCACTCCGGCCTCCCTTACACCTGCGATGACTTCCTCGCCGACCCCCATACCCAGCCCTGGCGCGAAGCCGCGCGCTCCGCCGGTTGGCGCGCCTCCGCCGCCATCCCCATCCAGATCGACTCCAATCCGGTCGGCATCCTTTCCGTCTACTCGCGCCGGGCTTGGTTCTTCGGCTCCAAAGAAGTCGAACTCCTCCAGCAGGTCGCCGCGGACATCGCCCTCGCGATCGAGATCTTCGACAACGACGAACGCCGCCGCCAAACCGAAGCCGCCCTCGCCGCCGGCCAGCGAAGGCTAAAACTCGCCATGGACGCCGGCGGAATCGGCACTTATGAGTGGGACCTCCGCACCGGCGAACTCTTCTGGCAGGGCCACCACGAACGCTTGTTCGGCTTCGCGCCCGGCGAATTCAACGGCTCCTACGCAACCGTTATCGAACGCATCCATCCCGATGACGTGCGCTCCCTCAATCAGGCCGTCGACGAAGCCCGCGATCGACGCACCGCCTTCGCCCGCGAATTCCGCGTCGTCTGGCCCGACGGCAATAGCCATTGGATCTTCAGCCGCGGCGAGTTCATCTACGACGATGCCGGGACGCCTCTCCGCATGCACGGCGCCGTCGTCGGCATCGACGAACGCAAACACGCCGAATCGGCCCTCCGCAAAGCCGAAGAACGCCTCCGCTCCGCCCTCGACAGCATGCTCGAAGGCTGCATGATCGTCGGCTTCGACTGGACCTACCTCTACGTCAATGACTCCGCCGCCCGCCACGGCCTCTCGACCCGCGGCCATCTCACCGGCCGCCGCATGCCCGACGTCTACCCCGGCATCGAACAATCCCCGATCTTCACCCGCTTCCGGAAGTCCATGGAGCACCGCCTCCCCCAGCAATTCGTCGAATCCTATCGCTTCCCCAACGGCGCTACCCATTGGTACGAGTTCAGCGTCGTCCCCGTCCCCGAAGGCATCTTCATCCTCACCCTCGACGTCACCGAACGCCGCCTCGCCGAAGACGCGCTCCGCCGTAGCGAAGTACGCCTCCGCCAGGCCGTCCGCGTCGCCAACATCGGCATCTTCGACCACGACCACATCGCCGGAACAATGTACCTGTCTCCCGAACAGCGCCTCATCCACGGCTTCTCTCCCGACGAGCCAGGGACTGTGAAGCGTTACCTCGATCTCGTCCACCCTGAAGACCGCGAACGCATCGCCGCCCTCGTCCGCCGCGCCCACTCGCCCGCCGGTGACGGCGATTACGACGTCGAGCACCGCCTCCTGCTTCCCGACGGCTCCATCCGCTGGACCAGCACCCGCTCCCAAACCTTTTTCGAAGGCGTTGGCGCCGATCGCCATCCCGTCCGTACCGTCGGCGCCGTCCGCGATATCACCGAATCCAAGCGCGCCGCCGAAGAAAAAGCCCGCCTCGAAGCGCAACTCTTCCACGCCCAGAAAATGGAGTCCATCGGCCGGCTCGCGGGCGGCGTCGCTCACGATTTCAATAACCTCCTCACCGTCATCAACGGCTACTCCGGGTTACTCCTCGGCCAACTCCCCCCGGACGCACCGTCCCGCCCCGCCCTCGAGCAGATCCGGAAAGCAGGCGAGCGCGCCGCCCATCTCACCCGCCAACTGCTCGCCTTCAGCCGCACGCAACTGCTCCAGCCCACCAATATCGAGCTCAATTCCGTCCTCGCCGGCATGCAGCCCATGCTCGCCCGCGTGCTCGGCGACGATATCGAATTCCACCTCGACCTCAGCCCCGATACCGGGCACATCCGCGCTGACCTGCACCAACTCGAACAGGTCATCCTCAACCTCGCCGTCAACGCGAAGGACGCCATGCCCCACGGCGGCTGCCTCGCCATCACAACCGCCAATGCGAACGCCACCGTCCGGCTCACCGTCACTGATACCGGCACCGGCATGGACGACCACGTCCGGCCGCATATCTTCGAACCCTTTTTCACCACCAAGCCCGCTGGCAAAGGCACCGGCCTCGGCCTCTCCATGGTCGAAGGCATCGTGCTGCAGAGCGGCGGCAGAATCGAAGTCGAAAGCCAACCCGGCCGTGGAACCACGTTCACCATCACCCTCCCCTCGGTCGAGCCTCCATCCCCGGAAGCCGTTCAGCCACGCGCCACACCGGCAGAACGCGGCGCCGAAACCATCCTCATCGTCGAGGACCAGGCCGACGTCCGCGCTTTCGCCGCCGAAGCCCTCCGCTCCTACGGCTACGGCGTCCTCCAGGCCGAGTCCGCCTCCGACGCCCTCGCCCTCTGCGAGCGCACACACACCGACCTCGTCCTCACCGACCTGGCCATGCCCGAAATGTCCGGCCGCGAGCTCCACGCCCGCCTCGCCGGCCTGCGCCCAAACCTGAAAGTCCTCCTCATGTCCGGTTATGCCGCCGCCGCGGCCGAAGACAGCGACCTCAATTTCATCCAGAAACCGTTCACGCCTCAGGAACTCGCCGCCAAAATCCGCTCCGTCCTCGGCGCCTGAGCATCGTTCATTCCGCCCGCAGCGCCACCACCGGATCCACCTGCGTCGCCCGCCGCGACGGCACAACGCACGCCCCCAACGCCACCACGAAGAACAACAGCGCCGCCCCGGCCAACGTCGCCGGATCCTCCGGCTTCACCCCATACGACAAACTCGCCATCAGCCGCCCCACTCCCATCGCCCCTCCGATCCCCAGCACAATCCCAATCCCCGCCACACCCGCCGCTTCTTTCAAAAACAACCCGAGCACGCTCCCCCTTTGCGCCCCCAGCGCCATCCGGATCCCGTTCTCCCCCGTCCGCTGCTCCACCGAGTAACTCACCAGTCCGTATAACCCCACTAACGCCAGCAGCAAAGACATCCCTCCAAACGCCGTCACCAGCGCCGTCTGGAACCGCCGCCCCGCCTCCGCCCCACTTACTAACTTCCCCATCGTAGCGACGCCCGCCACCGCGATCGCCGGATCCAGTGCCCGCACCATCCCCTCCACGCCGCGCGCCACCTGACCCACATCTCCCGCGCTCCGCACCACCACCGACACCCGATTTCCTCCCAATTGCCATAGCGGCCGGTAAATCTGCATCGGAGGCGTCTCCTCCAGATCCCGCATCCTCACATCGTCCACCACACCCACGATCGTCCACCACAACGCGTTCCCCTGCGCATCCCCGTCCTTCAACCGCTTCCCTGGCGCATCTCCGTCCGGAAAGTAAGCCCGTGCAAAGCTCCGGCTCACCATCGCCACAAGCGGCGCGCTCGCCCGGTCGCTTTCCGTGAAACTCCTCCCCGCCCTCAACCGGATACCCATCGCGCGGAAGTAATCCGGTGTCACCGCCCGCTCTTCGAAAAGCGTTTTTTGATCGTTCGCTTTCCCCTCCACCTGAAACGTGCTCACGCTCTCGCCGCCGCCCAGCGGCAGATAGTTAATCGCTCCCGCCGCTTCCACGCCCGGCAACCTTCTCGTCCGTTCCACTAAGTCTCGGAAAAACGCATTCTGTTTCTCCGCCCCGCCATATCTTCCGTCCAGCCGCACGCTCATCGTCACCGTCGACCGCGCATCAAACCCCTTACTTACTCCCTCTAAGTTCAAAAAGCTCCGTAGTAACAACCCCGCACCCACTAACAACACCACCGTCAGCGCCACTTCTCCCGCCATCAACCCGCGCTGCAACTTACTCGCCCCGCCCCAAACCCTCCGCCCGCCTCCGCGCTTCAGGGCCCCATTCAAACTCCTCGTCGCCGCCACCGCCGGCCCCAGCCCGAACAGAACCACCGTCCCGAGCGACACCGCGATCGCAAACAGCAGCACCCGCCCATCCACCCCCGTCTCCTCTATCCGCGGAATGTTCCCCGCGCCGAACCGCAGCATCACCCGTATCGCGGCCCAAGCCACGCTCAACCCAGCTACGCCCGCCGCGCCAGCCAGGCACACGCACTCGGCCAGCATCTGCCTCACTAACCTTGCCCGCGATGCGCCCAGCGCCGCGCGCACGCCCATCTCCGCCTCGCGTCCCTTCGCCCGCATCAGCAGCAATCCCGCCGCATTCCCGCACGCAATCAGCAGCACCAGCCCCACCGCGCCCAGAAACAGCCATAAAGGCCGCCGCGACGCGCCCGTTATCTCCTCCGCAAACGGCCTCACCACCGCCAACCCGCCTCGAAACATCTCCGGTTTCCGTGCATCCATCCGCCGCATCATCGCGGCCAACTCGGCCTGCGCCTTCCTAACGCTGACCCCAGGCCGCAACCTCGCAATCGCCGTCCCCGCTCCGTCGTCCCACGCCGCCTTCTCCCGCGGAGTCATCGCCCACGGAATCCAAACCTCGGTCGACTTCCCGGCCGTCTCCAAGTCCTCCGGCCCATGCGGAAACGCGAACCCGTCCGGCATCACGCCAACGATCCGGTACGGCTTCGCATCGAGGCGAATCGTCTCGCCCAACACACGGCGTGACTCGCCAAACCGCTCCCGCCACAGCCGCGCGCTGATCACCGCCTCTGCGCTATCCGCCCCGAACCCCCGCCCCATCGCCGGCCGCGCGCCCAGAACATCGAAGAACTGGCCAGTCACCCGTGCCGTCATCGCTTGCGCGGCGCTGCCCCCGCTTTCGAGGTTCATCCCCGTCACCGCATACATCGCCAGCGCCGCATACGACCGGCTCTGCTCCCGCCACGCATAAAACTCTGCGTTCATCGGCCCGAACACCTCCACCGGAATACCAGGAAACCGCGGATTCGGATCGAATAAATACACCAGCCGACCCGCCGCCGCGTAAGGCAGGGCCCGCAGAATCGCCGCGTCTACCAGACTGAACACCGCCGTCGCCGCCCCGATCCCCAGCGCCAGTGTCGCCACCACTAACGCGGCAAATCCCGGCCTCCGCCGCACCATCCTCGCCCCATACGCCAAATCCCGCCCCAATCCCTCCATCCGCCTCTTCTCCTTCACCGCCGTATTCTGACAGACTCCCGCACTCGAAAGCTCACCCCCGCCGGCCTGTCGCCTGACCCATCGGAGTGTTGGTATAATGCCAACTGGTGCAAGATGAGCTGTTAGCCGGAAATCAAGCGAAGGCGGAGTTGAATTCGTGTATCGAGGACGGCGCCGTCGTATACACGCGGCACTTTAGCGATGGGTTGGTCGACGACAATCTAACAATGGAAGATGTCGTCAGTGTTTGCAGATCGGGAGCAATCGTCTTCTGTCTGAGGCCGGACAGGGCCGTGATGATTACGGTATTCGAGAGGGTGAGATGAGTAACGATCCCAGCCGGAAATGCACAAGCTGCGGGGCGCCCGTCACTACCGACACCGTGAACTACCGCTACACCGAGAGCGGCCTCCCCAACGTCATCCTCCAGGGCGTCACCATAACTACCTGCCCGAACTGCGGCGAGGCGGAAGTATCCATCCCGCGCATCGCCAAACTTCACCGCGCCATCGCACGCGAACTCGCCATTAGCCCCGCTCGGCTCACCGGCGCCGAACTCCGCTTCCTCAGAAAGCGCCTCGGGCTAAGTGGAGATGAATTCGGCCGCTACCTCCACACCGACAAAACCAAGATTTCCAAATGGGAAACCGAGCAGGACCCGATCGGTCCCGCCACGGACCGTCTAACTCGTCTCCTGGTCGCCGCTCTTGACAAAGACTTGTCCTCGCAAGTCTCCTCCGTCGCCGAACACCTCCCGCAGATCTCCGACGAACCCGGCACGGCCTGGGAACTCCACCTCGACGCCCACACCCTCCACGCCACCTTCACTCGCGTCTCCCGAGCCGCCTGACCGGGCGGCAAGCGGACCGCGCGCCAACCGCATGTATACTCAAAGTAGATACATCGATGCGGACCGATTCAAAGATTGCAAAGTGGGGAAACAGCCTGGCTGTCCGGATTCCGCTCGCGATAGCAAAGCAGGCCGGTCTTGCGGAAGGAGATTCGGTAAGGCTGTCTCTCGACGCGGAGGGCAGCATCGTCCTGCGTCCCGCCCGGCGTAGGTATGAGCTTTCGGACCTCGTCGCGCAGATCACTCCCAAAAACCGTCATCGGGAGACGGACTGGGGACGGTGCCAGGGTAAGGAGTCCTGGTGAAGGCCGCCTTTGTGCCCGACACCGGCGATTTCGTTTGGCTGACTTTTGACCCGCAAGCCGGCCGCGAGCAGGCCGGAAGGCGCCCCGCGTTGATATTGAGTCCGAAGATATACAACGCCAGGTCCGGCTTGGCGCTGGCATGCCCAGTCACGAACCAGGTGAAGGGATACCCATTCGAAGTCGCGGTCCCTGCTGGCGCCGGAACAACGGGCGTCATTTTGGCTGACCACCTGAAAAGCCTCGAATGGAAAGCGTGTCAGGCCGAACCATTGGGACGCTGCACAGAGGAAGTGATGGCTGAAGTGCGCGCCAGACTGGCGCCACTTCTCGGCTATTGAACGCCCTCGCCAATAGCCCTGCTCGGCTCACCGGCGCCGAACTACGCTTCCTCAGAAAGCACCTCGGACGAAGCGGAGACGAGTTCGGCCGCTGCCTCCACACCGACAGAGCCAGTTTTTTGAATCGCGCGGACGGGAGCCCCGCGGCCCTGCGAGCTAGTGGCTGGCCGGGGAGGCCGGCGCGTGCGAGGATTTTTGCGTCCACTCGCCGATCCAGTCGAGCACCGTGCGGTACCAGAGTTCGGAGTTGCGGGGTTTCAGGACCCAGTGGCCTTCGTCGGGGAAGACGACGAGCTTAGCGGGCACGTTCTGCATCTTGAGCGCGGTGAACAGTTGCAGGCTCTGCGTGTAGGGGACGCGGAAGTCGAGTTCGCCGGTGATTACGAGCGTCGGCGTTTTGAAATTTTTCACGTAGCTGCTGGGGGACCACTTGGCGTAGATGTCCGGGCTGTCCCAAGGCATGCCGTGGAACTCCCAGATGGGGAACCAGAGTTCCTCGGTGGCCCCGGCCATGCTTTGGAGATCGTAGACGCCGGCGTGGGAGACGAGGGCCTTGAACTGGGTTGTGTGGCCGAGGATCCAGTCGATCATATAGCCGCCGTAGGATCCGCCGGCTGCGGCGAGGCGGTCGGAATCGACGTAGGGGAGTTGGATGAGCTGGTTGGTGACGGCGAGGATGTCGTCGTACGGTTTGCCTCCCCAATCGGCGAGGATGTCTTCGGTGAACTTCTGGCCGTAGCCGGCCGAGCCGCGGGGGTTGGGCATGCAGACAACGTAGCCGGCCCCGGCGAAGACCTGTGCGTTCCAGCGATAGGACCATTCCTCGCCCCAGGCGTCTTCGGGGCCGCCGTGGATGAGGACGATAGCGGGATATTTCTTAGAGGGCGTGAAGCCGGGCGGTTTAAGCAGGAAGCTGTGGACCTTGGCGCCGTCGGTGGAGTCGACCCAGAATTCCTCGTAAGGGCTGAGATCGTAGGAGGCGAGCAAGGCGTCGTTGAGGTGCGTGAGCGGCTGGGGCGTTCCCCCGGAGGAGGAGATGCGGTAGATTTCGACGGGGCTGGCGCCGCTCTGCTCGGCGTAGACCATGGTTTTGCCGTCGGTGGAGAGGGTGATGGAGTCGATGGCGCCGCGGCCGCTGGCGATGACTTGGGCCGAGCCGCCGGTGACGGGGATGATGCGGATGGCCTGGCGCCCGCGGTCTTCGGCGGTGAAGAAGAGGCGGGTGCTGTCGGGGGCCCAGGTGAAGCCGGTGACGGGGCGGTCGAGGCCGGCGGGGAGTTCGTGGATATCGCCGGTGGCGCGGTCGAAGATCATGAGACGCCAGCGATCGCTTTCATAGCCGGCGCGTTCCTGGCTTAGGAAGGCGATCCATTTCCCGTCGGGGGAGTAGACGGGCGAGTTGTCGGCGCCGGGGCTCGAGGAGATTTTTTTCGGAGCGCCGCCGGCGACGGGGACGGTGAAAAGATCGGAGTTGGTGCTGGTGGCGAGGACGGGATCGTAGTTGGCGACGAAGCAGACTTCGTTCGAGTCGGGGCTGATTCCGTAGCCGTCCATGCCGCCGAGGCTGAAGGGCGGGACATCGCGGTTGCCGGGCGTGAGGTCGCGGACGCCGGTTCCGTCAACGTTGATGACGAACAGATGGGAGCGGCGGGCGGTTTGCCATTCGGTCCAGTGACGGTAGAGGAGTTCGGTGTAGATGCGGGCCTGGACGGGGTTTTTCTTGGCGGCTTCGAGGCGTTGGGCGTTGCAGGCGTCGTCGGCGCAGTCGGGGTAGACGGAACTGGTGAAGAGGAGTTTTTTGCCGTCGGGGGCGAAGAGGACGCCGGAGGCGCCGGTGGAGAGTTTGGTGACCGGGCGGGGATCGGAGCCGTCGGCGCTCATGATCCAGATCTGGCTGGTGTTTCCGGCGCGGTCGCTGACGAAGGCAATGTGATGGGAGTCGGGGGACCAGCGGGGACGTTCGTTGGTGGCGCCTTCGTGGGTGATCTGGCGGGGCGTGCCGCCGGAAGCGGGGACGGTCCAGATCTGGATGAGTTTGGTGTTGTTGGTGAAGTCGATGGTCTGGACGGTGAAGGCGACGGTGGCGCCGTCGGGGCTGATGACGGGGTCGTTGATGCGGGCGATGCGGAGGAGGGCGTCGACGTCGAACGGGAGGGTGCCGGCGGACATAGGTAACCACAATAGCAGCGGGAGCCACGCGGTCCGGGTCATAAGCTTCGATTGTAGCGAGGACTCAGGCGAAGGCTTCCGCCAGTGCGGCTCGGACGAGGCTCATGGCTTGGCGGGCGGCGGGCGTGCGATGGAGGATGGGGTCGACGGGGAAGTTGTGCAACGCGGCCAGAAATCGGGCGGCGGTGACGGGAACCTTGGCGGTGATGAGTTTTTGCGCATAGGCTTCGCCTTCGTCGCGGAGGACGTCGCATTCGGCGGTGAGGACGAGGGCAGGCGGGAGGCCTTCGAGTTCATCGGGGGTGGCGCGCAAGGGGCTGACGAGTTTGCCGGGGGCGGCGAGGTCTGGCGGGAGGTACTGGCGCCAGAACCACTCCATGGCCTCGCGGCTGAGCAGGTAGCCGCGGGCGAACTGCGTGTAGGAGGGGGTGTCGAAGGTTGGGTCGATGACCGGGCAGAGCAGAGTCTGATGGCAGATGCGAGGGCCGCCGCGAAGTTTCGCGAGGAGGGTGACGGCGGCCGCCATGTTTCCGCCGGCGCTGTCGCCGAACAAGGCGAGGCGGGCGCCATCGAGGGCGTGCGAGGCATTGCGTGTGGCCGCCCAGGCGGTGGCCGCGTAGGCCTGCTCGACGGCGACGGGGAAGCGGGACTCGGGGGAAAGGTTGTAGTCGACGAAGAGGACGGCGGCGCGGGTGGTGTGGGCGAGGGAGCGGGCGAAGCGGTCGTGCGGTTGTTTGCCGCCGACGACCCAGCCGCCGCCGTGGAAGTAGACGAGGATGGGGAGCGGCGCGGGGATTCCCGTGGGACGGATGAGGCGGAGCGAGACGGGACCGGCGGGAGAGGGGATTTCGAAATCTTCGAGCGAGGCGGGTTGGGTGGCGGGGGAGCGGGCCATGTTGACGTCGAAGGTGGCGCGAGCTTCGGGGAGGGGGAGTTGGTAGGTTTGGGGCGCGTTGGCGGCGGCTTCGAGGACGGCGAGGGTTTCGGGGTCGAGGGGCTGGAGGGGGTTCATGGGTGGGGCCGCAGATTTGATCGTAACTGGAACGGCGGGCGGGGATGATGCGGCTGGTATATTGCGGGAGTGGGGATGGATCACCGCTCGGGGAAACGCGCGGCGTTGTTGGGGATGGCTGCGAGCGCGGCTTTGGCGGCGTGGAAGATCGCGGCCGGGGTGTATGGAAACTCGACGGCGGCGGTGTCCGACGGGGTAGAGTCAGCCGGCGATGTTGTGACGGCGGGCGTGGTGTTTTTCGGGCTGGTTCAGGCGGGCCGGCCGCCGGATGAAGACCATCCGTACGGGCACGGGCGGGCGGAGACGCTGGCGGCGCTTTTCACGGGAGTGGTGTTGTTCGCCGCGGGGGGTCTGATCTGTTATCACGCGGCGCAGAAAATGCATGGCGGCGGGCCGGCGCCGGAGTGGATCGCGGTGTGGCCGCTGGCGGCTTCGGTGGTGGTGAAGGCGGGGCTATGGGCGGTGAAAGGGCATCATGGGCGGCGGATGCGCAGCGAGGCGCTGCGGGCGGACGCGGCGAACGATATGCTCGACGCAGTTTCGGGGACGGTGGCGCTGGTTGGGCTGGCGGCGGCGCTGTACGATCCGGAGCGGTTCCGGTGGCTGGATCCGGCGGCGGGGTTCGCGGTGGGGATGGTGGTGAGCGGGTTGGGAGTGCGGGTGGTGCGGGCGACGGCGCTGAGCCTGATGGATACGATGCCGGACGGGGCGATGCTGGATCAGATCCGGGAGACGGCGCTGCGCGTTCCGGGAGCGCTTGGCATCGAGAAGTGCTTTGCCCGGAGGACGGGTCTGCAGTATCACGTGGATTTGCATCTCGAAGTGGATCCGGCGATGACGGTGTTCGCCTCGCACGAGATCGCGACGCAGGTGAGAGAGGCGATTGTCAGGGATCTGGATTGGGTGGCGGGCGTGCTGGTTCATGTGGAGCCGCACCTGCCCGCTACAATAGCCGACGGGAGGAGGGCGGGAGGAGGCACGACGGCACGGGATGGAGAATAGGGAATTTGCGCGACTGCTGGAGGAGACCGCGGATCTGATGGAGATTGCGGGCGACGACGGCTTCCGCATTCGCAGCTACCGGAACGCGGCCGCGGCGATTGCGGGCACGCCGGCGCGAGTGGAGGAGATGCTTCGGAATCCGGAGCGGAAGGTGACGGAGATTCCGGGCGTGGGGAAGGGGATTGCCGCGGTTCTGGGCGAGATCGCCGAGCGGGGATCGTTCGAGCGGCGGGATGAGCTGCTGAGGAAGTATCCGCCGGGCGCGCTCGAGATGCTGAAGATTCAGGGGCTGGGTCCGAAGAGCCTGGCGGTTCTGTTTTCGCATTTCGAACTGAAGACGATCGACGACCTGGAGAAGCTGTGCCAGGAGCATAAGCTGCAGGATCTGCCGCGGATGGGGGCGAAGCTGGAAGAGAAAGTGCTGCGGTCGATTGCGCAGTATCGGAAGAGCGCGGGGCGGTTTCTGTTGAGTTACGGGGCGCGGGTGGCGGCGGAGTTGACGGCGTATCTGGGCGAGAAGGCGGGCGCGCGGCAGGTGACGGCGGCGGGCAGTTACCGGCGCGGACGGGAGACGATCGGGGATCTGGATTTGCTGGCGACGGGCGTTGGGGCGCGCGAGGCGCTGGACGCGCTGGCCGGGCATCCGTCGGTGACCGAGGTGCTTGGCAAGGGCGAGAACAAAGCGAGCGTGAAGTACGGCGGTGAAGGGCTGCAGGTGGATCTTCGGGCGCTGCCGGAAGAGAGCTTTGGCGCGGCGCTGCAGTATTTCACGGGAAGCAAGGAGCACAACGTGGCGCTGCGGGGGCGGGCGCAGCGGATGGGGCTGACGCTGAACGAGTACGGGTTGGCGCGCGTGGAGGATGGGGTACGCGTGGCGGGGGCGACGGAGGAGGAGATTTACGCGGCGCTGGGGCTGGCATGGATTCCGCCGGAGTTGCGCGAGAACCAGGGCGAGATCGAAGCGGCGGCGAGCGGAGGGCTGCCGAAGTTGATCGAGGTGGGCGATGTGCGCGGCGACGTGCATATGCACACGCGGGAGACCGACGGGCGGGCGACGCTCGAAGAGATGGCCGCAGCGGGGCGGGCGATGGGGTACGAGTACATCGCGATCACGGACCATTCGAAGGCGCTGGCGATGGCGAACGGGCTGGACGAGAAGCGCGTAGTTGCGTTTGCGCGGCGGGTGAGGAAGATGGGGCCGGAACTCGGGATCCGGGTGTTTTCGGGGCTGGAGTGCGACATCCGGAAGGATGGGGTGATGGACATCGAGGAGGACGCGCTGGCGGAACTCGATCTGGTGATTGCGAGCGTGCACAGCCATTTCAGCCTGGAGCCGGCGGCGATGACGGAGAGGATTCTGCGGGCGATGGAGTCGCCTTCGGTGCGGATTCTGGGGCATCCGACGGGGCGGGTTCTGTTGCACCGGGATGCGTATGCGTACGAGTTCGAGCGGGTGGTGAAGGAGGCGGTGCGGCGGGGTGTGATGCTGGAGATCAACGCCAGCCCGGAGCGGCTGGACCTTCATGCGCCGCTGATTCGCTTGGCGAAGGCGCTGGGGGCGCGGTTTGTGATCTCGACGGACGCGCACGATCCGAAGCATCTGGCGAATATCCGGTTCGGTGTGCAGATGGCGCGGCGGGGGTGGCTGGAAGCCCGGGACGTGATCAACACGCAGGGCGTGGAGGAATTTCAAAAGGCGATACAGAAATCATGAAAATCATAAGATCCGAAGAGAAGTACCGGAATTCGCTTTTTTATGTGACCGAGCAGGTGGCGGTGAGCCCGGATGGATTTGAGATCAAGCGGGCGATCGTGGGGCATCGCGGCTCGGCGGTGATGATGGCGGTGGACGACAAGAACCGGATTCTGCTGGTGAAGCAGTTCCGTTTGCCGGTGGGGAAAGACATTTGGGAGTTGCCGGCGGGACGGCTGGATGAGGGCGAGACGCCGTTGAAGGCCGCCAAGCGCGAGTTGAAGGAAGAGACGGGATACCGCGCGAAGAAATGGCAGAAGATGGTGGAATTTTTTCCGAGTCCGGGGTACGTGGCCGAGAAGATGACGATTTATCTGGCGACGGAACTCGCCTCCGGCGAGGCGCAGCCGATGGAGGATGAACGGATTGAAACCGGGTGGTTCACGGCAAAGCAGATGGAGGAGTTGATTCAGCGTGGAGCGATTGTGGACGGCAAGACGATGATCGGGCTGTTCACCTGGCAGAAGTATTTTCGAGGAAAGAAAGCATAGCGCGGAGCGCGGCGGTGCGGTGGCTGACTTCGAGTTTGCGCTCGAGGGGCACTTCGGCGAAGGTGCAGTTGAAGGGTTCGTAGTAAAACAGCGGGTCGTAGCCGAAGCCGCCGCTGCCGCGTTCTTGTTCGAGGATGCGGCCGGCGACTTCGCCGCGGAAGACGGCGATGATTTTGCCGTTGCGGGCGAGGGCGGAGCAGCAGACGTAGCGGGCGGCGCGGTTCGAGGCGCCCTTGAGGCGTTCGAGGAGAAGACGGTTGTTGTCCGCGTCGGTTGAGTTGGGTCCGGCGAAGCGGGCGGAGTAGACGCCGGGGGCTCCGTTGAGGGAGTCGACTTCGAGGCCGGAGTCTTCGGCGAAGAGAAGATCATCGAGGCCGGCGGAGTAATATTCGGCTTTCTGGCGGGCGTTTTCTTCAAACGTGGTTCCGGTTTCGGGGCTCGGGGGGATGGACTCGAGGTCCGGACGCACGAGCAGTTCGATGGGCGGGTGGATGGTGCGTTTGAACTCGCGCAGTTTACCGGGGTTGGTGGTGGCGCAGTAGAGGATCACGATTGGGCGATGGCGAGGGCCTGGAGTTCGAGCAGGGTGCGGATGCCGGCGCGGCCGAGTTCGAGAAGTTCGTTCATGCCGCCATCGTCGAAGGGGGTTTTTTCGGCGGTGGCCTGCAGTTCGATGAAGCGGCCGTCGCCGGTCATGACGATGTTCATGTCGACGTCGGCTTGCGAGTCTTCTTCGTAGCAGAGGTCGAGGAGGGGAACGCCGGCGACGACGCCGACGCTGACGGCGGCGACGGAAGTGACGATGGGGTTGGTTTTGATGGCGCCGAGCTTGCGCAGGCTTTGGAGGGCGAGGGCGAGGGCGACGAAGGCGCCGGTGATGCTGGCGGTGCGCGTGCCTCCGTCGGCCTGGATGACGTCGCAGTCGACGATGACGCTGCGCTCGCCGAGGGCTTTCAGATCGACGACGGCGCGGAGGCTGCGGCCGATGAGGCGCTGGATCTCCATGGTGCGTCCGGACTGGCGGCCCTTGTTTACTTCGCGCGGCGTGCGGGTGACGGTGGCGCGGGGCAGCATGGAATATTCGGCGGTGATCCAGCCCTGGCCCGTGCCGCGAAGGAAGGACGGGATGGAATCCTCGACGGTGGCGGCGCAGAGGACGCGCGTGTTGCCGGCTTCGATGACGGCGGAGCCTTCGGCGGTTTTCAGATAGCCGGTTTCGATGCGGACGGGGCGAAGCTGGTTTGGCAGGCGTTGATCAAATCTCATTAAGAGCCCGATTGGAGGGAGAAATAAAACAGCAGACAGACGAGGGCGATGCCGGCGAGTACGAGCAGGAGGCAGGGGATGGCAGCCTTGTTGGATCCTTTGGGCGCGGGCTTGGCGCGTTTGGGCTTGAATTTAGCCATGAATCCATCAGTGTAATGCGTGGCAGTGTAATGCGCGGCGCGGGACGGGGGGGCTTGCGAGACGCTGGTGAGGAGTTAGAGGCAGCGGGCGGCCTGGTGGACGAATTCGTCGAGGGCGTCGAGGGTGGCGGGTTCGAGGTCCTTGAGGGTGATGGCGGCGACGGAGCGTCCGCGTTGTTCGAGGGCCTGGATGGTGGCGAGGAACTGGGCGCGGTGGTAGTCGGGCGAGCAGGGGATTTCGCTTGGGCCGACGCTCGCCTCCGAAAGCAGGATGGTGGAGAAGCAGCGGCCGTGGCCGATGATCATCTCGTGATAGGAGTGGTTCATGGCGGGGCCTTCGTAGACGTCGGCGGGCATGTGGAGGCGGGACTGGAAGAGCGTGCGGGCGGCGCGGAGAAGGCGGACTCGGAGAGCGCGGCCGGCGGGGCGGTAGCGCATGTCGCCGAAGAAGGTGAGTTCGCCGTATTCGATGCGCGGGGCGGAGCGGATGAGATCGGCGTAGATTTGGGGCGCGGTGCGGCCGTTGGAATCGGCATCGCGGTGGTGGAGTGTGACGCGGTTGCGCCAGCGGGACTGGCGCGGAGAACCAAGGACGGTCTGCCAGGAGGCGGTGTTCTGGATGCCTCCGGTGCGGGAAGCTTCCTCGAAGATGCGATTGGCGATGGATTTGTAGAGTTCGACGCCGGGTTGGGTGACGAAGTTCATGTTGCGGAGCCAGGCGAGGCCGAAGACCGCGTAGTGAATGAACTGCATGTACTGGCTGAAGACGGAGGAGCGGGGGAGAGTTAGGACGGCGACGGGGTAGCCGGCGCGGCGGAGGGCGGCGGCTTTTTCGCGGACCGTGTGAGGGACGCCTTTTTGCTGGACGAGGAGGAAGGCGCGGTCCTGCGCGGGGTCGCGCGGGGGATGGTAGGAGGGCAGGTGGACCTGTTCGTCGATGACGATTTTGATGCCCCAGTCTGCGCTTTTTCCCAGGCTTTCTTCAAATTCCTGTTTAGTCCACAGGCCGGCGCCCAAGAGGGGTTTGGGGAGCAGGAGGGTGACTTTGTCGCGTCCGGCTTCGATTTGAGAGTGAAGGAACGAGGATAAACGCCAGGCGGTACGGATGTCTTCGTGGCTGAGGGCGGCGGAGCGAATCCAGGTGTCGAGGTTGACGCCGGCGAGACCGAGCGGGTAGAGGCTGCCGCGCGTGAGAGGGCTCGAGTGGCGGCCGGCGGTGGAGTTGCGGCGGTCGGTTTGGAGTTCGATGCGGCGGTAGTTGCGAGGCGCGGCGAAGCGGTCGAGCAGCGAGCCGGGCAAGGTCATGTACAGGAAATTGGCGCGGGAGTCGATGCCGAGTTTGTCGTAGAGGGCGGCGAGGCGTTCGAGATTGACGACGGGTTCATAAGACGTCATGCCGAGCGCCATGCCGACGACGAGGGTGCGTTTGAGGGCGGAGGGGAGCGTGGTGCGGCCGCGGCGGCACATATCGTCGAGGATGAACTTGAGCTTGGCGGGGTCGGTGGAGTCGAGCGCATAGAAACGCGGCGAGGCGCCGAGCAGTCCCATCGCGTGGTACATGCTTTTGTCTTCGATGGAGCCGCCCATGCCGGCCCAGATGAGGAAGCGGAGCGGGGCGCCGTGCGCGGTCTGGATGGCTTGCCGGATGGTGTCGAGTTCGAGACGGATCGCGTCGGCCCACTCGGGGTGGTGGGCCGCGGCCCAGCTTAGTTGGAAGACGCCGAGGAGGTCCTTCTTCACCGCGGAACCGGTTTCGTCGAGTTCCATGGTGATGGGGATGAGGCGATTCCGGGAGGGATCGAGCGAGCCGGGACCTTTGCGCAGGACGCGGGAGGAGAGAGCCTGCAGGCGAGCGAGCAGGTCCTGCTTCTCCATCGCGGCGAAGTGAGATTGAGAGTCGGGAGAATCGTTGTGGAACTGCAGCGTGAGTTCAGACATTCCCTAAGGCGCCGGCCTCCGAAGCACGACCCCGTGAATGTACCACACCGTAACCTCCTCCGCCGGGTGTTTCGATGCGGAGGCGGTCGGCGCGTTGCGCGGTGAAGCGAGTTTTGGCGGCGAGCGGGAGAGTGCGGGAGCCGCGGAGGAGAAAGTTGCGGCCGGGTGCGCCGGGTGCGCCGCCGTGGAGGCCGTAGGGGGCGTGATGGCGGCGGTCGCTGAGGATGGTGATATCGGTGGGAGCGAGAAATTCGAATTCGCGGACGATGCCGTTTCCGCCGCGGTGGAAGCCATCGCCGCCGGAGCCGGAACGGATCGCATAGCGGCGGATGCGGACGGGGTATTGGTGCTCGAAGGCTTCGATGGGCGTGTTCCAACTGTTGGTCATGTGGGTGTGGGTGGCGTCGAGGCCATCGGAGTGAGCTGAGGCGCCCATGCCTCCGGCGATGGTTTCGTAGTAGGCGAAGGGGGTGTTGCGGCGAGGGTCGCGGCCGCCGAAGGTGAGGTTGTTCATGGTGCCGGAACTGGCGGCGGGGATGGCGTCGCCTGCGGCGCGGGAGAGGGCGCCGAGGAGGACGTCGGTGATGCGCTGGGAGGTTTCGACGTTACCGGCTGCCATGGCGGCGGGCGGTTGGGCATTGACGATGGATCCAAGCGGGGCGACGACTTCGATGGGGCGGAGGAGGCCAGCGGTGTAGGGGACTTCGGGCGGAAGGAGGCAGCGGAAGACGTAAGCGGCGGCGGAGAGAGCGACGGCGTAGTTGGCGTTAACAGGGCCGGCGGCCTGGGGGCTGGAGCCGGTGAAATCGACGCGGGCGCGCGCGCCGTCGAGGGTGATGGCGACGGCGATGCGGAGGGGGGAATCGGAGAGGCCGTCGTCGTCGAGGAAATCCTCGAAGCGATAGCGACCCGGACGGAGGCGGGCGATGGCGGCGCGCATCATGCGCTCGCTGTAGTTCTGCAATGCGGCGGCGTTGCGGTGGAGACGCGGCAGGCCGTAGCGGGTCATCATTTCCTCGAGCCGCTGCTCGCCGCGGCGGATGGCCATGCATTGGGCAAGGAGGTCGCCTTCGCGTTCTTCCGGCGTGCGGACGTTGGCCAGTATCAGGTCCAGGACCGGGCGGTCGATCCGGCCGAGGCGGCGGAGCAGGATGGGCGGGATGCGGAGGCCTTCCTGGTAGATCTCGGTGGCGAGCGGCATGGAGCCCGGGCTCATGCCGCCGACGTCGGCGTGATGGGCGCGGTTGGCGACGTAAAAGGCGGGGCGGCGGCGGCCGGGGGCGAAGACGGCGGCGACGGCGGTGATGTCGGGCAGGTGGGTACCGCCGCGGAACGGATCGTTGAGGATGGCGACGTCGCCGGGGGCGAGGTCGACGCTGGAGATGACTTCGGCGACCGAGAGCGGCATGGCGCCGAGGTGGACGGGCATGTGGTCGCCCATGGCGATGGTCTGGCCGCGCGCGTCATAGAGGGCGCAGGAATAATCGCGGCGTTCCTTGATGTTGGGCGAGTAGGCGGTTTTGCGAAGCACGGCGCCCATCTCTTCGGCGATGGAGCAGAAGAGATGGCGGAAGAGTTCGAGGTCGATAGGGTCAGTGCGCATGGGACGGCTGCCGCTACAATCGAACATACATGTTCGAGGTGCTTAACGGACGATGGCGTTGGCCTGCAAGAATCGTCTTGTTCGTCTTGATCACTGTGGCATATCAGCACACCGGGGCGGCGAGGGTGCCGTTCACCGGGGATGAGCCGCACAACCTGATGGCGACGATATCGCTGCTGCGCGACGGGGATTTCGATTTGGCGAACAACTATGCCGCGCAGCAATATCGCGAGTTCTGGCCTGACGTATTGGCGCCGCAGAATCCCATCGGGCCCGGCGGGGAAGATTACCGGGGGCCTGCGCACGGCATTGGCTTTCCGATCCTGCTCGCATTCCCTTTCCGCTTTCTTGGGGCGAAGTATATTTCCTGGTTTCTGCTCGTTGTGGCTGGAATTGGCGCGATGTTGCTGGCGGCGTACGCGGACCGGGAATTTGGGCCGAGCACGGGAACGATCGCCGGTCTGATGCTTATGACTTTGCCGGTGTGGCAGATCTACGGCGGTCATGTTTTCACCGAGACGACGGGGGGTACGATTGCGATGGCCGCGTTTTTGCTGCTCAGTGCGAATCGGCCCTCGCGATGGGCGCTGGTTGTTTCCGGCGTGCTTCTGGCCTACCTGCCATTTCTCTATTTGCGCTACGTGACGATAGCGGCGGTGCTGGCGATGTTGGGATGGGGGAAGGGGCATCGGTGGCTGAGTGCCTGGTTTTGGGGGCCGGTGGCTTTGGTGCTGGCAGGGGAGACCGCGCTCACGGTGCACGTCTACGGGCAGTATCTGCGCGCGATTTCGCCGGGCGCTTACCTGATCACGGTTTCGGGAGTAGGGGAGAGATTCTGGAGGCTGTTCTTCGATCGCACGCAAGGTATCGCGCCGGAGCAGCCGGTGCTGATTCTGGGATTCTGGGCGGCGCCGTTTCTGGTAAAAAGAGCCTACCGAGGCAAACGGGTATGGGCGCCGGCCATTGCGGCGCTGGCGGCCGGTCTGTATACGCTGCCGTTCGCGCTATTAAACGTAGGTTCCGGCGCGTGTGCCCCGGGGCGCTTTCTCTGCGCGGCTTGTCCGTTGATCCTGGTTACAATCCTTCATTGGGCGAGGCAGGACGACAGCCTGAATTTCGCACGGTGGAAGACGCTGCTTGCGCTGTGGGCCATCAGTCTGGCGATTCTGGAAGAAGGAATCGCGGTGCGAACGCCACCGTGGCTAGCCATGCTCAGCTTGCAACGCTGGTTTCCCTTCGGCTGGTATCCGACGTCGTTCCTGAGAATCGACCCGTTTGTGCAAGGCGAGTGCCTCACGTATGGTGTTTTACTCGTGGTATTGGTGTGGC
>DAIDIH010000106.1 GCA_027459465.1 Bryobacterales bacterium
AGTGTGGTGGCATATGCGCAACGAGGAGATCGCACAGATTTTCGAAAAGATGGCGCGGCTGTTGGCGTTTCGCGGTAAGGACCGTTTCCGGATCATGGCCTATGAACGCGCCGCCGTCTCGCTCCGCGACCTCGAGGAAGACCTGGCGGAGATCGCAGCCCGAGGCGAACTCGAAGAGATCCCCGGAATTGGCAAGGACCTCTCCGGGATGATCGAGGAGTATATCCAAACCGGCCATATTGCACGCTACGAAAACGAAGCCAAAGGAATCTCCCCGGGCTTGATCGAGTTGATGACGATCCCTGGCCTCGGCCCCAAGACGCTCGCGCTGCTCGACGCGAAGTGCCACATCCGCTCGCCCGACGACCTGAGGACCTGTCTCGACAAGATCCCCTCGATGAAGCTAAAGGGATTCGGGGCGAAGAAAGCGGAGAATATCCGCCGGGGGATGGAACTGTGGGCAGCCAGCCGGCAGCGCATGTTGATCGGCGTGGCGCTCCCTCTGGCGGAGAACTTGCTCGCTGAGCTGCGCGATATGGCACTAATTGAGCGCGCTGAGGCAGCAGGATCGCTCCGGCGGAGGAAGGAAACGATCGGAGACTTGGACGTGCTAGTCATCTCGAAGAACGCTCCGCGCGCGCTCGAGCAGGCGACGAAGCTTCCGCTGGTAAGGCAGGTACTCGCCCTCGGCCCGACGAAGGCCACGCTGATCATCGAAGGCGGCATTCAGGTGGATGTTCGCGCCGTCGAGCGGAAATCCTACGGGGCGGCGCTGCAGTATTTCACCGGCTCCAAGCAGCACAACATCCATTTGCGAACGCTGGCGCGGGAGCAGGGACTGAAGTGTAACGAGTATGGCGTGTTCCGGGGTGAACGGCGGTTAGCCGGCGAGGAAGAGGCTGAGGTTTACTCGCTGCTTGGTATGCCGGTGATTCCGCCAGAGCTTCGGGAAGACCGCGGGGAGATTGAAGCGGCCCTGGAAGGCCGCTTGCCGAAACTCGTCGAAGTGAAAAACCTGCGCGGCGATTTACATGCGCACACCACTTACTCCGACGGAAAGGCAACGGTGGAGGAGATGGTGGAACACGCCGCTGAGCTTGGCTATGAATATATCGGGTTGAGCGATCACTCCCCCTCGCAGCGAATTGCGCGAGGGCTCGACGCGGCAAGGCTCGAAGAAAAAATCGACGAAATAGAGGCGTTACGCAAGAAGCGTGGCAGCCGGGGCCCGAGGATCCTGATCGGTGCCGAAGTGGACATTCTCGCCGGCGGGAAACTCGACTATCCGGACGCGATACTGGCGAAGCTCGACGTGGTCGTAGCGGCGGTGCACTCACTGTTCCGGCAAAGCAAGGACATCATGACCGGGCGCATTCTGGATGCGCTGGCCAACCCTCATGTGGATGTTCTCGCCCATCCGAGCGGACGGCTGCTCGGCGCGCGGGAACCTGTAGCGCTGGATTTCGAACGCGTGGTGGATGCGGCCCATAGGAACCAGGTGGCGCTCGAAGTGAACGCATCGATGTACCGGCTCGATCTCAACGACGCGATGGCGAAAGCGGCGTGCGACGCGGGCGTCTTGTTCGCCATCGGCTCGGATGCACATACGACCGCCCAGCTCGACCTCATCCGTTATGGTGTGTTTCAGGCACGGCGGGGCTGGGTGGCTGCCAAGTCGGTGATCAACACCTGGACGTATGCACGGCTGGAACGCTGGCTGCGGCAGAGACGAAGCGAGCATGCGAGGCGCCGGAGCGCGTAGACTCCCTACCGCACCCTGGCGAATTCCGGTGGCGACCGCTACGGCGCCGCTGGGGTGGGGAGGACCCGGAATAACGGCTGGGGCGAAGACGCTCAACCGAGTGTGTATTCTCTCTCCCTCTTCTCCCGTGGTGGAACCGAACGATAGGTGAGCTTGAGCAGGGGCGGGGCGATGAGCGTGGTGGCCACGGACATAAAAACCACCACCCCATAGGCGCGATCGGAAACCACGCCGAGGCTCAGTCCGATTTGTGCGACCACCATCCCGACCTCGCCCCGCGGCGCCATGCCAACGCCGACGCGCATTGCGTCGGCCCAGCCCATGCCTGCCGCGCCAAGTCCGCAGCCGACAACCTTCGAAACGACGGCGGCCACGAAGATCACCAGCACGAGCAGGAGCGCATCCGTGGAGTTGAACACCGCGAGATCGACATTCAGGCCGATACCGGCAAGGAAAAACGGGACGAGGAGTTCGGAGACGCCGTGGGCGAAGTCGTGGACGCGATGTTCGAGCGACTCCGACAATGCGACGCCGGCCAGGAACGCGCCGATGATTGCCGCAACGCCGGCGTACATGGCCAGGACTCCAAGGCCGAACAGAACCACCATGGCGAGATTGAATTGCACTTCGCCGGCGTGCAGGCGCTGCTTGAGCGAGGGGACGACTCGGCCCATGGCGCGGGTGCCCCAGGTGGCGACGATCAGCGTGAAGGCGATGGCGGCCACCGCCGTGAGCGCCAACTCCGCGATGTTCAGCGAGCCGCGCGCCATACTGCTTACGACCGCGAGCAAGATGAGGCCCAGCACGTCGTCGATGACCGCGGCGGCGAGGATGATCCGGCTCGCGCGGTGCTGCAGCAGGCCCATCGCGGCCAGCACCTGCGCTGTGATGCCGACGCTTGTCGCGACCATCGCCGCGCCAACGAAGCGGGACTCGAGGCGCGGCTCACCCCAGAGTCTCATGATCGCCCAGCCGGTGACGAACGGGACGGCGACGCCGAGGATCGCAACGAGGGAAGCGGTGCGCCCGATACGCACAAGTTCGCTGGCCCGTACTTCGAGTCCGACCCGGAAGAGCAAGAACATGACACCGAGTTCCGCCAGAGCCGTCAGCACCTGATTCGGATGAATCCAGCCAAGGACACCGGGACCGATGAGCACGCCCGCCAGAATTTCACCCACGATGCCGGGCTGTTTCAGCCGCTCGAAGATTTCCGCGAATAACTTCGCGCTGCCGAACACCGCCAGCATGGCGAGGGGAATGTTCTCCGCGTGTGGCGCGGAACCGAGCACGATCGCGGGCGCGAGCGGAGCCAGCATGGCCATCGTTGAGCGGGTCCGGTCCGCCCCGACCTTCACCTTCGCACATCCGCGCCGCGTTTGGCACCTGTCGTGCACACTGCCGGGGTAGGTGGCATCGCGATGAAATACCGGATTCTTACCGTGTCCCGGGAGTACGGCAGCGGAGGCGCCCAGATCGCGCAAAGGATCGCCGGCCAACTTGGCTGGACGCTGCTCGACTCCCGGATCCTCACTGAGGTGGCGCGATCGGCGCAGGTGGACATTCGCACGGCGGGCGAGAACGACGAGCGTGTGGATTCGTGGTTTCACTGGCTGAACAAAAACGCCATGCGCGCGGCGGCGGTGTCGGCGGGGCTGAAGCTTGAAGACGCGGAATTGTTCGACGCAGAGACAATGGCGGCGTTCACACGCGAAGCGATCGAACAGGCATACACGAAGGGCGATTGCGTGATCGTCGGCCGGGGCTCGCAGTGCATCCTTGCCGGACGCACGGAAGCGTTTCATGTGTTCATTTATGGTTCCCCGGAGAACCGCCGGCGCCGCGTCGCGAGCCGGATTAAGGAAGGCGAGGACGGCGAAGCCTACATGCGCTCGATGGACGAACAGCGCGAGCAATATATCGCGCGGTTCTACGAAAAGTACTGGCGCGAGCCTCACCTTTACAACCTCATGATTTCCTCCGACCCGGGCGAAGACTACACAGCATCGACGATCCTGTACGCGATGGGGGCGAGTGTCGCCGCTACCCCGGCCGTCGCGCCGCTCAAAGCCCGATAAGCTGAAGGGATGGAAATCGAACGCGCCCTGCTGCATAAAGTGGGCGAGGCGGTGCACCGCTTTCAGATGATCGGCGAGGGGGACCGGATCGCCGTGGCGCTTTCCGGTGGCAAGGACTCGCTGACCATGCTGGAAGTGTTGCGTCTGCTGGCCGCGCGGGCGCCCGTGCAGTTCACCGTTTGCGCGTTCACCATCGAGCAGGGTAAGTTCCTGCGGCCGATCCAGCCGCTGGGGGAGTGGTTGAAGCAGCGTGCCGTTGACTGGACGTATTTTCACGACCGGCCCTCGCATCGCCTGCTGGCGGAGCAGCCCGGCCATGGCTGCGACTTGTGCAGCCGGTATCGCCGCAGGGCCGTCTACGAAGTGGCCCGCTCACTCGGGGCGAACGTCATCGCCTTCGGGCATACAGCCGACGACATGTGTGAGTCGTTGCTGCGCAATGCCATGTTTACCGGACGGCTGAGCGCCCTGCCGCCGGTGACCTGGTCGCGGCAGAAGGATTTCCGCCTGATCCGCCCGCTGGTGTACGTGGGGGAGGATCTGACCGCGAAGTACGCCGAATCGCTCGGCGCGCCGGTGATTCCCTGCGGCTGCTCCCAGCGCCCGGCCACCGTGAGGCGGTCGTTGCGCAGCATCCTCGCCGAACTCGAAGCCGAGCATCCGCGGCTGCGGGAGACCCTGCTCGCCGCGATGGGCAATATCCATCCGGACCGGCTGCTGGACCCGCGGTTTTTCGAGGGGCAGAAGCCGGCGCCCGCGCCGGATTTGCTGCCCGTACTGGAAGACTGAGCGACCGCCCCCTGTTACTTTGGCACGGATCTTGCATCTGCTGCAGCGGAGGCGGAGTAGATGGCGGAAACGCTCGTGAAGGAAATTCTTTGCCCGGTGGATGGCTCGGAGCGGTCGGCGGCGGGATTGAAGGTGGCAGCGGGACTCGCCGCAGTGTGCGGCGCCCGGCTCACGGTTCTGAAAACGCATCAGCCGGACGTGCCGCCGTATCTGACCCGAGGCGCAGCGGAGCGCGTCGAGTCCGAAATGGCGGCTAACCGTGCCGCCGAGCACAGCGCTTTACGCGAATTTGTCAACAAGACGATCCCGGCCCAGGAAGCCGAAGTTCGGGTGGAAGACGGCGACCCGCGTGATGTCATACCGCGGGTCGCCGAGGCCCTCAACGCGAGCCTGATTGTGATGGGGACACATGCGCGAACGGGCATCGAGCGTCTGGCCGCCGGTTCGATCACCGAAGACGTGCTGCATGCGGGATCCATACCGGTGCTCACGACGGGTCCTCAGGCCCGGTTTCACGATGTATCGCCGATTGTCTGCGCCGTGAACGATTCCGAAGCAGCCCGGCGCGCGTTGAGCTACTCGGTCCGCCTGGCAGGTTGCCTCAATGCCCGCCTGGTGGTTTTGCACGTCGTGGAGGACAAGCCGCGCCGGGCGATCGCCGACCTTTGCGCGTGGGCCGGCCAGCAGGCGCCGGCAGGTTGCCAGATGCAAGAGGTGACCCGAACCGGAAATGCGGGGGAGGAAATCCTACGCGCTGCAAGCGAGATGCACGCCGGCCTTCTGGTGATCGGCGCGGAGCACCGGAGGTTCTCCGACCATGTCATGCTCGGGTTGACGGCCGAGCAGGTGCTGCGCCATGCCGATTGCCCGGTGTTGACTGTGATAGGAGGAGAGTAAATGTTGATTCGCGTTCCATCGTCCAGGCCGCTCGACGAAATCGGACGAGCGATTGAAGAAGCCGCCACCAAGCGGCGTTTCGGCGTTATCGCCACGCACGATCTGCAGGAAACCATGAAGCGCAAGGGCGTCGAGATGGACATGGAGTGCCGGATCTACGAGGTGTGCAACCCGGCGCAGGCCAAGCGCGTGCTCGAAGCGGACGGTTCGATTTCGACCGCGCTGCCCTGCCGCATCTCTGTCTACGGCAAACCCGGCGCGTACACGATCGCCTCAATGCTTCCCACCGAGATGATGAAGGCGTTTCCCATGCCAGAGATCGAGCCGGTGGCGCGCGAAGTGGAAGAAGTCATTAAGGGCATCGTCACCGAGGCTGCGGGCTGAGCTATCGCATACAGCGAAATTTCCGATAGACTGTATCGAACTGCCCCGCGCTGTGGGCCCCGCAGGCGCAGTAGTCTACCAGGGGATCGTCTGCGCCCGTAGCGCGGGCAGTCAGGAGTCTTATGCGCCGTCTCATCGCCGCTCTCGTTTTTCTTTGCTGCTCGGCAACTGCCTTCGCGGCGTCGAGCCTGCTTCTCGTCCTTGCCAAGCAGGACAACACGCTCGAAATCGTCGACCCCGCTTCCGGCAAAATCCTCTCCCGCATCCCCGTCGGCAACGATCCGCACGAGGTCGTCGCCTCGGCTGACGGCACGCGCGCCTACGCCTCCAACTACGGCGGCCCGCGTAGCAGCTACCACACCATTGCCCAAGTCGATCTTACGGCACGCAAAGCGCTCCCGCCCATTGACATCGCGCCGCTGCACGGCTCCCACGGCCTCGCCTGGGCCGGCGGCGAACTGTACTTCACCGCCGAAGTGAACAAAGTTTTCGGCCGCTGGAACCCGGCCACCGGCCGCATTGACTGGATCATGGGCACCGGCCAGGACCGCACCCACATGATCGAGCTGAGCGCCGATCTCAACCACATCTACACCGGCAACATCAACTCGAACACCGTCAGCCTCTTCCACCGCGTGCCGGGCAATCAGCCCTTCGCCGACCTCTGGACCCAAACCCTCGTCCCTGTCGGCGCCGGCCCCGAGGGCTTTGACGTCTCGCCCGACGGAAAGGAGCTCTGGGCCGCCAACTCCCACGGCGCCTCCGTCTCCATCGTCGACCTCGCCACCGCCAAGGTCACCGCAACGATCCCGGTCGCGACCGGCCAGTCCAACCGCCTCCGCTTCACCCCCGACGGCAAACACGCCTTCATCTCGGACCTCCGCACCGGCGACCTCGTCATCCTCGATACGGCCTCGCACCAGATCGTAAAACGCCTCAAACTCGGCCGCAGCGCCGCCGGCATCCTCATGGTCCCCGAACGCAACGCCGCCTACGTCGCCTTGAGCGCCGACAACCGCGTCGACATCATCGACCTCTCGACTCTCCAGGTCAAAGGCCACATCGCCACCGGCCGCGGCCCCGACGGCATGGCCTGGGTCCACGTGCCGTAGCGCAAGGGCCGCGTCGTGCGCATGGCGATTAAAGGGCGGAAGGAATGGAAGTTCTTCGCCGTGCTGCCGAAGGCCAGCCCGGGCCTCGCGGCATCGTGGTGGGTAGGTCTCATACTCCTCGGGCTGCTCCCCGCGGCCTTTGCGGTCGCGATGGGCACTCTTATCGGCGCGGTGCGCAGCGGCCAGTCGCTCGTGCTCCCGCTCGCATTCGTCGGCGGCAGCTTCTTCATTCTCCAGGTCCTGAATCCAATCCACCACGCCATCAGCACGAATCTGGGCGACTGTACCGCCGCCTGGCTCTACGACCGGCTCACAGAAGCCTGTGTGCGGCCGCCCGGCATCGGGCATCTGGAAGACCCGACGCTGACCACGGACTTAACCGTAGCCCGCGATTTCGATCTGGGAATGACCGGCCCGCCACTCTCGGTCGCCCTGGATTTCATTGCCAGCGGCATGATCACGCTCGTCACGGGATTCGCCTCAGCCATCGTTGTCGCGGCCTACCATTGGTGGGCGGGGATCGTTCTCGCGGGCGCCTGGCTCGCCACACACTACCTTCTACGTGAGAGCGGAGTTTGGTTCGACCGCAACACGCCGGAGGTGCGGGCGGCGCAACGCGACGCCGATTACGCCTACCGGCTGGCGGTGGATCCGCCCGCCAGCAAGGAGCTCCGTTTATTCGGGCTGGCCGGCTGGACGCTCGAACGCTTCGTGCGGCAGCGCACGCGATTGCACGAGTTGCAGTACATTGCGACTCGCATGAGAGAACGCCCGTTGGCGGGCAGCGTGTTGCTTGTGATCGCCGCCAATGTGGCCGTTTTCTGGTCCATTTCTAACGCCGCGCTCATCCATCAAATCAGTCTTGGCGCGGCTGTCGCGTTTCTGCAAAGTGCGGTGGGCGTTTCGGCGATCGCGTTCGGAGGCCTGAATTGGGCTCTGGATGGAGCAGCCGCACCGGTCGCGGCCGTGCTTCGCCTGCGAGAAACCGCGGAGCGAACGGGCAAACTCCCCTTGGGGGACCGGGACGCAAGCGGCACACCGGCGCGTGAGATTCGTCTTCGCGATGTGAGCTTCGCTTATCCGGGCACCGCTCCGGTCCTGGAGCACTTCGATTTGACCATCCCCGCCGGCACGTCGCTCGCGATCGTCGGCCGGAACGGGGCAGGAAAAACGACCCTCGCGAAGCTGCTATGCCGCCTTTATGATCCGACCGAAGGCACGATTGAAATCGACGGCGTGGATCTGCGCAGCCTCGATCTCGCCTCGTGGCGTTCGCGGATCACGGCCGTTTTCCAGGACTTCATTCGGTTCGAATGGCCACTGCGAGACAATGTCGCGCCGAACGGCGCGCCGGACAGCCTGATCCAGGAAGCGATCGAGGCCGCCGGCGCGAGAAACTTTGCTCCTTTAGATACCGTGCTCGCCAAAGGTTACGCGGGCGGAACGGATCTTTCCGGCGGCCAGTGGCAGCGCGTGGCGCTGGCCAGAGCTCTGCTGGCGGTAAGACTGGGCGCCGGTGTCGTGTTGCTCGACGAACCGACGGCTCAGCTCGACGCGCGCGGCGAGGCGGAGATTTTCGAGCGCCTGCTGGCGGCCACGCGGCGCTGTACAACCATTCTGATCTCGCACCGGTTCTCCACCGTTCGCCATGCGGATCGCATCTGCGTTTTGGAGCATGGGCGCGTGGCCGAACTCGGCACACACGACGAATTGATGGCCTTGGGCGGCCGGTATCGGACGATGTTCGACCTGCAGGCGCAGCGATTCCAGGAAGCGAATGAGGAAGGCGATGCCTACGAAATCCTCTCCTGAGGGCGTAATTGGCGGCACCGGAGCCGGGATCGAACCGATGCCCCCGGCGCTCACTTCCATGTGGCGGCTGTGCAAGCTGGGGTACCGGCACGAGCGCCGCCTGATGATCGTTTCTCTCGTCCTATCGCAATTGGCGGCGTTGCCAGGCGCTCTCTTGGCGCTCTGGCTGGCCTGGCTGGGCGAAGGCGTCATTGAGCACAGGACCCCGCTGGTGTTGGGCTCCGCTTTGGGGCTCGCCGTGAGTACCGCCGCCACATGGATCCTGGTCACCGCCAGCACACGCCTCCAGCGGCGATTCCGCGACAAGGTGACGATCGCACTCGAAGCCCACGTGGCGAAATTGCAAGCGTCGATCGTGTCGGTGGCGCATCAGGAGCGGCCGGAATACCTCGATCGCCTCTCGATGCTGCGGAACCAGATCTTCGTGCTCGATCACATGTATGCGTCCGTGTTCACCACACTTGGCTGGCTGTTACGCCTCGCGGTCACGATGGCGCTACTGGCCTGGGTCCATCCGGCATTGCTTCTTCTGGGCGTATTCGCGCTGCCGACGGCGGTCGCGTCATTCTGGAGACCGGACGTCGAGCGCAAGGCGCAGGAGGGCGGCGCGCAAGCGGAGCGGCTCTGGCGGCATCTGTTCCAACTGGCGACGACAGCGGCTCCCGGTAAAGACCTCCGAGTGCTCGGGATAGGGGATCAGGTCCTGCACGACCGCCGGGCAGCCTGGGAGCGCTGGTACAGGCCGATCGCCAGGGCGCGGTGGGGAACCTCGGTGTGGAATGCACTTGCGTGGGCGATCCTCGGCGCCGCCTATACGGGAGCGGTCGTCTTTGTCGCTTGGGGGATTCACGCGCCCGCGGCACAGATTCTCCTCGTGCTGGCGGCGGGGGCGAGCCTGGCCGCTTATGTGCGCGCTGCCGTGGGTGAAATCGGATTCCTTCGCGGATTCTGGGCCGATGGCGCACGGCGTCTTGCCTGGCTCGAAGACTACGCGGCAAAGGAGGCCGCTGCCGGTGGACTTGCGGCTCCGGCACTTTTGCGGGAAGGGATTCGCTTCGATCACGTTTCGTTCGCTTACCCCGGCGCCACGCGCCGGGTGCTCGAGGACATCTCCCTGACTCTGCCGGCCGGCGCCGTAGTGGCGATCGTAGGCGAGAACGGCGCGGGAAAGACGACGCTCGTAAAGTTGCTGGCTAGGATGTACGAGCCAACGTCCGGCGCGATACTCGTCGACGGAGTTCCGCTTTCAGCCATATTTGCCGGCGATTGGCGCGGGTGCATGTCCGGCGCGTTCCAGGATTTCTTCCGCTTCGAATTTCGCGCGCGGGACACAATCGGCCTGGGCGATCTTAACCGCCTCGAACAGGAGCCCGCGGTTCTAACTGCGGTGGACCGCGCCGGCGCCGGTGACGTTGTTGCTCGCCTCGACGCCGGCCTCGATACGCAATTGGGGCCGACCTGGCCCAATGGCGTCGAGTTGTCCTTCGGACAGTGGCAAAAACTCGCGCTCGCCCGCGGATTCATGCGCGACGTCCCGCTGGTGCTCGTCCTCGATGAACCCACCGCGGCAATCGACGCGGAAACCGAACATGCGTTGTTCGAGCGCTACGCCGCCGCTACGCGCAGCGAGCAGAACCGCAACGGCCGAATCACCATTCTCGTGTCGCATCGGTTCTCCACCGTTCGAATGGCGGACCTGATCATTGTTTTGGACGGAGCGCGCTTGGTCGAATCGGGCAGTCACGAACAGCTCATGGCCAACCGCGGCCGCTACGCCGAGCTGTACACAATCCAGGCCGCCGGCTACCGATAACCTTTTCCCCCGCTTGCCGCCTCGCTGGCATCTAACCAACTGTGCTCCCCCAACCCACGAGCCTCGCCGAGCCGTCCCAGTATGCTGAAACTGTGGCTCTGCTTCGGCTCGAAAGCGTCAGCAAACACTACGCCACCGACGGCGCCCGCGTCGACGCCCTCCGGGACGTAACCCTCTCTTTCAACCCCGGCGAATTCGTGTCGCTAGTCGGTCCCAGCGGCTGCGGCAAATCCACTCTCCTCAACCTCGCCGGCGCCATGGACTTCCCTTCTTCCGGCACCGTATCGATCGACGGCGTCTCGACCACCGCCCTCAACGACACCGCCCTCACCCGCCTCCGCCGCGACAAAACCGGCTTCGTCTTCCAGTCCTTCCAGCTTCTTCAGAACCTCTCCGTCGTCGAAAACATCGAGCTTCCCCTGCTGCTCGCCGGGGCGCCGCACGCCCGCAAGCGCGCCCTCGAACGTCTCGAATGGGTCGAACTCTCCGGCCTTGCCGATCGCATCCCCTACCAACTCTCCGGCGGCCAGATGCAGCGCGCCGCCATCGCGCGCGCCCTTGTCAACGATCCCCGCATCCTCCTCGCCGACGAACCCACCGGCAACCTCGACACCGCCACCGGCGCCGTCATCCTCGCCCTGCTCCGCCGCGTTGTCGACGAACACGGCACGCTGCTCCTCATGGCCACCCACAGCGCTGAAGCCGCCGCCGCCAGCGACCGCATCGTCCACCTCCGCGACGGCCGCCTCGAATCCCCGCCCGCGCTCTGACATGCCATCCGCACTGCTCCTCTCCCGCCTCATGCTCCGCCCGCTTCGCCGCGAGCCGTCCCGCACCGCGCTCACTCTCCTGGCCATCGCTCTCGGCGTCGCAGTCGTCCTCGCCATCGATCTCGCGGGCGATGCCGCCGCCGGCTCCTTCCGCTCCTCGGTCGAGACCCTGGCAGGCGACGCCGACTTCGAAGTCTCTGCCCCCGGCGGCCTACCCGCCTCTGTCGCCGCCACCCTCGCCACGCTCCCCTACCCGCTCAACCTCCGCCCGCGCATCGAAGACTCGGCGGAAATCGTCTCCACTCGCCACGTCGTGCCCCTGATCGGCGTCGACATGGTCGCCGACGCTTCCGCCAACGAATCCGGCTCGCCGCAAGACCTCGGCAACCTCTCCACCACCCCGCAAGTCTGGATCGGCCGCGACTTCCCCCACCCCGCCTCCGGCACCCTTGACCTCCGCATCAACGACCGCGTTGTCTCCCTCGCCATCCGCGGCCGTCTGAAAGGCAGCACCGGCGAAGCCGCCGTCATTGACCTCGCCCTCGCCGACCGCCTCCTTCGCCGCTTCGGCGCCCTCGATCGCATCCTCGTCCGCATCCCGCCAGGCGAATCGAATCCCGACGCCTGGGAGCGCCGCCTCCGCGCCACCCTTCCCTCCGGCGTCACGCTCGAACGAGGCGGCGCGCACACCCGCGAGAACCGCAAAATGCTCGAAGCCTTCCGCTGGAATCTCCGCGTCTTGAGCTACATCGCTCTCCTGGTCGGAGCCTTCCTCATCTACAACACGATCTCGGTTTCCGTGGTCCGCCGCCGCGCCGAAGTCGGCATCCTCCGCGCCCTCGGAGCCCGCCGCGCCGCCATCGCAGCCGCCTTCCTCGCCGAATCCGCCGCCTTCGGCCTAGCCGGCTCTCTACTTGGCGTCCTACTGGGCCGCTTGCTCGCCTTGGGCGCCGTCTCGCTCGTCGCCTCCACCGTCGAATCGCTTTACGTCAGCAGCACGCCCGCGCCCATCACGCTCACTCTGCCCGCCGCGCTCGCCGCCCTCGTCCTCGGCACTAGCGTCTCCGTTGTCTCCGGCCTCGCTCCCGCGCTCGAAGCCTCCACCGTTCCGCCCACCGAAGCCATGGCGCGTGGCCGGGTCGATTACCAGGCCCGCGTCCACAAAACGCGCGATCTCGTCCTCGCCGCGCTCCTCGCGCTCGCCGCCCTCATCGCCTCGCGCATGCCTCCCGTCGAAGGCAAGCCGCTGTTCGGCTACCTCGCCGCGCTGCTGCTGGTCGCCGCCGGTTCGCTCGCCATTCCCTTCCTTGTCTCCGCCTTCTGCAACTCGGCCGCAGCCCCGCTTCGCCGCTTGCTCGGTGTCGAAGCGATGCTCGCCGGCCGCGGGCTCGCCGCCTCGCTCCGCCGCACCTCGGTCCTCACCGCCGCCCTCGCCGTCGCAGTCGCCATGATGGCCGCCGTCGGCATCATGGTCGGTAGTTTTCGCGAAACCGTCTCCCTCTGGATGCAAAACCAGCTCAAAGCGGACCTCTATCTCCGTCCCGCGGGCTCGGAATCCGCCGACCGCCATCCTGTCATGGCCGCCTCCGTCCCCGACAAAATCGAGCAACTTCCCGAAGTGCTCGCCGTCAACCGCTTCCGCGCCTACGCGATCAGCTACAGCGGTCTCCCCGCCACCCTCGCCTCCACCGACACCGCCCTCGAGCACCGCTTCGGCCGCGTGAAATTCCTTGGCGCCGTAAACCGCGAAGCCATCTTCCACCAGCTCCCCCTCGGCAACTTCGCGGTCGTCAGCGAACCCTTCGCCAATAAACATCACGTAGCGGCCGGCTCGACCCTCACACTCTCCCTCGGCGGCCATCCCGTCCCGCTCCGCATCCTCGGCGTCTACTACGACTACGCCAGCGAACGCGGATACATTCTGCTGGACCGCCATGTCCTCCTCCGCTATCTCCCCGACCCCGCCCCCTCGAACGTCGCCGTCTATCTGAAGCCCGGCGTCTCGCTCGATGACGGCCGCGCCGCCGTCGAACGCGCGATCGGCTCCCACAGCATCCTCGTCATCGCCAACCGCAGCCTCCGCGACGAAGCCATGCGCATCTTCGACCGCACCTTCGCCATCACCTACGCCCTCGAGGCCGTCGCCATCCTCGTCGCCGTCATGGGCATGGCCGGAGCCCTCCTCGCGCTCATCATCGACCGCCGCCGTGAACTTGGCCTCCTCCGCTTCCTCGGCTCCTCCGCCTCGCAGATCCGCCGCCTCATCCTCTTCGAAGCCGGACTCCTCGGCCTGCTGGCCAACGCCATCGGTCTCGCCCTCGGTGTCCTTCTCTCGCTCATCCTCATCTACGTCATCAACAAACAATCCTTCGGCTGGACCATCCAGTTTCACTGGCCCGTAGCCGTTCTGCTCGGCTCGCTCACCACCGTCTTCCTCGCCGCCGTCCTCTCCGGCCTCTATCCCGCGCGCGTCGCCATGCGCCTGAACCCCATCGAGGTCGTCCATGAAGAGTAGCCTGCTGCTGGCCACGCTCCTTGCCGCCTACCGCCTAGCGCTGCCCGGCTATCACTACGAATTCCCCCGCGATCACTTCAACCACCCCGATTTTCAAACCGAGTGGTGGTACTACACCGGCAACGTCGTCTCGCCCGAAGGCCGCCACTTCGGCTTCGAACTCACCTTCTTCCGCGAGGGCGTTTCGCAAGAGCCGCAACCCAAGCCCTGGGGCGTCAACGACGTCTATCTCGCCCACCTCGCCTTGAGCGACCTCGACGGCAGCCGGTTCTATCACACCGAGCGCCTCAACCGCTCCGGCCCAGGTTTCGCCGGCGCCGACCTCGCCAGCGGCCGCATCTGGAACGGCAACTGGCAATCCACCTGGCGCCTCGCCTCGCTTCCCAACGGAGTCTTCACCGACCAGCAGCTCCAGGCCGTCACGGAGACTTTTTCCCTCGACCTCCACGTCGTCTCCCACAAGCCGCCCGTCATCCACGGCGTCCACGGAGTGAGCCAGAAAGCCCAAGGCCCCGGCCGCGCCTCCTACTACATCTCGTTCACGCGCCTCAAAACCAACGGAAACATCACCCTCAACGGCAAGCCCTTCGAAGTCACCGGTACGTCCTGGATGGACCACGAGTTTTTCACCCACCAACTCGAACCGGACCAGACAGGCTGGGACTGGTTCAGCATCCAACTCGACAACGGTAGCGACCTGATGCTCTACCGCATCCGCCGGCGCGACGGCGCCGCCGACCCCTACTCCTCCGGCACCTACGTCGAGCCCAATGGAACCACCCATCACCTCACGCGCAACGATTTCACGTTAACGCCCGCGCCCACCACCGGATCCCGCTATCCCCTCACCTGGACCATCGCAGTCCCCTCGCTCCACCTCACCCTGCAGGCCACCACCCCTCTCCCGTCGCAAGAACTCACAGCTACAACCTCCTCGATCCCCACCTACTGGGAAGGAGCCATCCGCCTCAGCGGAACCCAAACCGGAGTCGGCTACCTGGAGATGACGGGCTACAAGAAAGCTCTCCGCTTTTAGCCCTCGGCTCTCAGCTTCCGAATCAGGGATGGCTGATGGCTGAGAGCTGATAGCTTATACTCAGAAAAGGGGTATCGTCCCCGTACGGAGTGGTAAATGAATCGGCGTTTTAAGCTCGTTGTTGTGACGTCCTCGACGTTGCTGGTTATCCTCTTGCTCGCCGGAGCGCGTTACGGCAAAAGCGCGTCTCCCGACGATACTTATAAACACATCGCGGTCTATACCGAAGTTCTTTCCCGCATTAAAAGCGACTACGTCGAAGAGCCGGACATGAAAATCGTGACGCTCGGCGCCGTGAATGGCCTGCTCGAGTCGATCGATCCCTACGCCAGCTACCTCAACGCCGACCAGTATCGCGAGTACCTGAAAGCCAAGGACCAGAAGAAAGCCAGCATCGGCCTGTTGGTCAGCAAGCGCTTCGGCTATGTCAACATCGTCGACGCAATTCCCGGTTCACCCGCCGCCAAAGCGGGTCTGTCCACCGGCGACGTGATCGAATCCATCAACAGCGTCTCTACGCGCGACATGCCGCTCGCCTTCGCCGAAATCCTGATGCAGGGCGACCCCGGAAGCACGCTGGAACTCGGCATCCTCCGGCTCCGCAAACTCGAGCCGCAGAAGGTCACGCTGACCCGCGCCAACATCGTCTATCCGGGCGTCACTTCAAAGATGGCCGCCGACGGCATTGGCCTCATCACCGTCCAAAGCCTGGCCACCGACCAGGCGCAGGAAGTCGCCAACCAGGTCCGGGACCTCGAAAAGAAGGGCGCCAAGAAGCTCATCCTCGACCTCCGCGACTGCGCCAGCGGCGACCCCGCCAAGGGCATTCAACTCGCCAGCGTGTTCCTGCCGAGCGGCCTCGTCACCTACACCGAGGGCCAAAAATCTCCCCGGCATGATTTCACCGCCTCGGGCAGCCCTGTGGAAGCCAAGCTTCCGCTCGTGGTGCTGACCAACCGCGGCACCGCCGACGGCGCCGAAATCGCCGCCGCCGCTCTCCAGGACGACAAACGCGCCAAGGTCGTCGGCGAGCGCACCTATGGCGAAGCGGCCGTGCAAAGCGCCATCACCATGGACGATGGCGCCGCCGTCATCCTGTCCACCGCGAAATACTATTCGCCCGGCGGCAAAGCCATCCAGGACACCGGCGTGACCCCCGAGGTCCCCGTGCTTGACTCTCAGGCCGCCGTCGAATCCCCCGACGACGACTCCCTGCCTCCGACCCCCGAGCCCCAAAAATCCGGCGAGGACACGATTCTCAAAAAGGCGATCGACATGCTAACGTCCGGCGCCGCTCCCGCGACCAGCACGTCGGCCAGCCTGAGGTAACAATGCCCGTTTACGAATATCTGTGCGACACCTGCGGCCAGACCTTTGAAGTCATCCAGAAATTCGCCGACGAACCCTTGACCGTCCACGAAGGCTGCGGCGGCCCCGTCCACCGTCTCCTTTCCGCCCCTGCCCTCCAGTTCAAGGGCAGTGGCTGGTACGTCACCGACTACGCCAAAGGCAAATCCAGCGCTTCGTCGACGCCCCCGACAAAAGAAACCCCGAAAGCCGACACCCCGGCCAAACCCTCCACTTCCACCGACACCAAGTAGCAGCCGGCGTCTCCACCCCGCGCCCCGGACAAAACGAATCCATCGGAGCCCTCATTTTCCAATGTGTACCCGCTTTCGGGTCGCGGTGGCTCCAGAGAGGATTCTGACGGCGGAGCGGGGGACTTGGAAGTGGGCGGCGAGGAAGGCGCAGAGGGCTTCGTTTGCCTGGTTGTTTTCGGGGACGGCGGCGACGCGGATTTTCCAGGCGCCGTCGGCCATTTGTCCGGCGAGTTCGGTATTGCGGCTGCGGGGGACGACCTTAACCAACAGTTCCATGTTTGGCGGCGGCTTCGGCGATGGCGCCGGTGAGTACGCGCGAGGGGCAGGGCTTTTCGAGGACCCGGAAGACGGGGAGATCGCGGTGGCGGGCGGTGGCGTCGCCGGTGAGGACGATGATTCGCGACGGCAGGGGAAGGCGCTCGATGAGAGCGTAGCCTTCGGCGGCGGTGGGAAGGCGGAGGTCCATGACGACGACATGCGGCGGCCATGCGGAGGCGAGCGAAAGAGCGGCCTGCGTGGTAGTTGCGGTACGGACTTCGTGGCCGAGGGCCTGAAGGACCATTTCGCGGACGGCGAGTTGATCTTCGTCGTCGTCGACGAGAAGAATCCGTGGCATTGGGTTACTCGAACGTGATCTGCGCGATGACGAGTTGGGGGAGTTGGTTATTCCAGCCCGATGGGATGTCGTCGAAGGCCAAGCGGTAGCGGCGGGTTTCGCCGGGCTGGAAGGGGTGGGCCGACTTCCGAATGACGGCAGTGCGTTCGCGAAGCACGACCTGATTGTACACGTCGTAGAAGATGCAGTAGATTTCGAGGGAGCGAATCGCGCGGTTGCCGCCGTTGGTGATGGAGCCTTCAAATTCTGTGAGGGTCTGGTTGACGTAGCTCGATGCGGCGCGCATTTCGATTGGGCCGAGCTTCAGGTTTTGGACGTAGGCCTTGGCTTCCGGAGTGAGCGGGGCGGGGCTCGGAGGCGGTCCGGAGAAGTGGAGGTAGGCCCAGATGCCGCCGCCGAGGACGAGGACGGCGGCGAGGATGAAAACGGGCGCCTGTTTCGAGCCCATGAGTGCCCTGGTCTAGTCGGCCGGTCCGAAGGCTTCATCGAGGAGGACGGAGAAGCGGCGTGTCTTTTCCTCAATGCGCTGTTGAGCCATCTGTCGTTCGCGTTCGATGGCGCGGAGCCTGTCGGCGAGGTGGAGGCAGGCGAGTACGGCTACGCGGGCGCCATCGGTGGTGCCGGCGCGGTCGGCTATGGAATGCATGAGCTGGTCGATAGAGGCGGCGAGTTCCTCGACTTCGCCCGGTTCCTCGCTGGCCAGCAGGGAATACTGCTGGTTGAAGATCGTCACCCGGACCGGTTTACGTTCGGCGCCTGGGGTGCTCATGGGGGATCAGGCGTTGCTGAGCAGGTCCATCTGCCCGAGGAGTTTTTCGATGCGGGAGCGGACCTGGCGGCGTTCGGAGCGAAGGTCGTCGAGTTCCTGGGTGGAGCGTTGGGCGGCTTCGAGGGCTTTCGAGGCTTCCTGGCGCGCGGAATCGCGTTCGGCGAGCGTTTGTTCGAGGCGTTGGCGGAGCGAGGCGTTTTCCTCGCGGAGACTCATGACGGTCTCGACGGCGCGGTTGATGCGCTCTTCGAGCCTTTCGAGCGAATCTCTCTCGTCGAGTTCCTTCGAGGGTTGAGCCATGGATTACACCTTTGCGAGCGCGCTCTTGGCCTGTTCGACCAAGGCGGTGAACTTAGCTTCGTCGCTGGCGGCGATGTCGGCGAGGACCTTGCGGTTTAGGTCGAGCCCGGCCTTTTTCAAGCCGCCGATGAACTGGCTGTAGGACAATCCGGCGTTGCGGCAGGCGGCGCCGATGCGGACAATCCAGAGCGAGCGGAAGTCGCGCTTTTTGCGGCGGCGGCCGACGTAGCCGTAGCGGAGCGACTTCTCGACCGCTTCCTGGGCGGCTCGATAGAGCTTGCTCTTGGTAAGGAAAAAGCCGGAGGCGAGCTCCAGCGTCTTTCGCCGGCTATCGCGGCGATGAGTACCACGTTTGACTCTTGGCACGTTTTTACTCCTTTATCAGCATTGAATACGGCGAAGCGGGCACGTGCGGTGGCGCCGTTCGCCGGGGCCGGATCCTGTCCGGCGGTTAGTAGGGGATCATGCGCTGCAAAGAGGCCTGATTGGTCTCGTCCGCCAACACGGTCTTCCCCAGGCGCCGCTTGCGTGAGCGCGTCTTGGAAGTCAGGATGTGGCGAGCGAAGGCATGACGCCGAGCCACTTTACCCGTGGCCGTTTTCTTGAACCGCTTGGACGCACCCTTATGCGTCTTCAGTTTAGGCATTTCTGTTTCCTGATACTCCTTCCAGTACAGGCAGGAAGGGGAATTCGAGCACAACTCTCTTAAGGGTACCATGCGGGCGCGAGGGCCGCAAAGCGAATGGTGGCTGTCATATCGCTGAAACAATGCTGCTGTAGGTTGGAATGAACGTGCCTGGAGGAAGGTCCGGGCGCGGCATTTTTTCCAATGGACAAACTCGACATTCGTGAAGTGGAAGGCCCGGGCGGCGTAGCCGTGATTGAGCTGAGCGGGGCCTTGACGCTGAGTTCGCTGTTTGAGTTTCAGGACGCGACGCGGCGGGAATGGAAGAATGGGCTGGTGCTGGCGCTGGGTGAGGTCTCTTATATGGACTCGGCTGGGCTGGGGGCGATTCTTGGACTTTTCGCGGCAAGCCAGCGGAAGGGGACAGGATTCGCTCTGGCTGAGGTGGGGAAACGAGTGATGACGCTGCTTGAGGTGAGCAAGGTGGATGGGCTGGTGCCGCGCTACGGGAGCGTAGCGGAGGCGGCAGCAGCCCTTAGGACGAGCGGACCGCAGCGGAATTAGCCTCCGACGATCATGGCGGGGCCGGAGGGCCAGAAGTGTCCGCCGGGGAGCCAGCTACGCGACAGGTAGTCGCACAGCAGGATGCCCAGCAAAATGATCAACCAGAGAAAGCCGGCGCCGACGTAGAGGCGCGTGAGGGAGTCGGCCTGGCGGACGTGCATAAAGATGGTGACGACGAGCAGCATTTTGACGACCGCGATGGTGATGGCGGCGATGATGTTGAACGGCCCGAGGTCGAGCAGGGCCACCTGCCAGGTGGTCATGGTTAGGATGCTGAGCGCCGCCCAGACGGCGACATAGACCTTGATGGGAACGACCTGGTGACTGGTCATGCGTGTAAGTGCGCTCCTATGAGGTACAAAAGCGGGAAGAGGAAGATCCAGACGATATCGACGAAGTGCCAGTAGAGGCCGATAATTTCGACCGGGGTGTAGTAGTGGCTGCTGAAGTTGCCTTTGTAGGACTTGATGAGGAGGTAAGTCAGCAGGCCGGCGCCGATGACCATGTGAAGGGCGTGGGTGCCGGTCATGGCGAAGTAGAGAAAGAAGAGAATTTGCGCCTGGTGGGCGTAGTTGGGGACGTTGTACTCGAAGTGCGGGCCTGGGATGAGGTGTTCGACCCACTTCTCGTGATACTCGTAACCCTTAATGCCCAGGAAGACGAAGCCGAAGAAGAGCGTTAGGACGATCATGAGGCGGAGCATCTTCTGGTTGTCGACCTGAGCGGAGCGGACGGCGAGGGCCATGGTGAGAGAACTGGCGATGAGCACCAGGGTGTTGGCCATGCCGAGGGTGACGTTCATGTAGTGGGTGGTGCTTTGGAAAGCGCCCGGGTACATGGAGCGGTAGACGGTGTAGGCGCCGAACATGCCGCCGAAGAACATAATTTCGGTCAGCAGGAAAGCCCACATGCCGAGCTGGGCGGAGCTGAACTGCTGCTCCATGTCATCGAAGTGATGTTGTAAGTGTGGTGTGTGTTCGTGTTCGAGTGTCGTGGTTGTATCAGCCAACGTGCACCCCCGTGTCGTCGCCGGAGTAGTTGTAAGCCTCCTCGTTCATAACAGGAGGCGTGTCGAAATTGAAAGTGGGAGGAGGAGAAGATGTTTCCCATTCCAGGCCCTTAGCGCCCCAGGGATTCGCGGGGGCTTTCGGGCCGTAGAACAGGGACCATATCAAATAGAGCAGCGGCAGCGTGAAGCCGATGCCGAGGACGCTGGCTCCGGCGGTGGACATGACGTTGAACACCTGGAATTCGGGAGCATACGCGTGGTAGCGGCGGGGCATGCCGGCATAGCCGGCGAGGAACTGCGGGAAGAAGGTGAAGTTAAATCCGACGAAGACGATGATGGCGGAGAGCTTGCCCAGGACCTCGGGGTACATGCGGCCGGTGATTTTCGGCCACCAGAAGTGGAGCCCGCCGAGATAGGCGAGCACCATACCGCCGACCATGACGTAGTGGAAGTGGGCGACGACGAAGTAAGTGTCGGTGAGGTGGACGTCGGTGGCCAGCGTTGCCAGGAAGAGGCCGGTGAGTCCGCCGATGGTGAAGAGGCCGATGAAGCCGAAGGCGTAGAGCATCGGAGTTTCGAAGCGGATCGAGCCCTTGTACATGGTGGCGGTCCAGTTAAATACCTTGATAGCGGAGGGGACGGCGACGGCCATGGAGAGCAGCGAGAAGACGAGGCTGGCGTACATTGATTGGCCGGTAACGAACATATGGTGGCCCCAAACGAGGAAGCCGAGGACCGCGATGCCGATGCTGGAGCCGGCGATGAACGGATAGCCGAAGGGGCGTTTCCGGGAGAAGCAGGCGATGACTTCGGTGGTGACGCCCATGCCGGGCAGGATCATGATGTAGACGGCGGGGTGGGAGTAGAACCAGAACAGGTGCTGGAACAGAATCGGGTCGCCGCCGATGGAGGGGTCGAAGATGCCGACGTGGAAGATCCGCTCGAGGCCAAGGAGGGCGATGGTGATGGCGACGACCGGAGTGCCGAGCAACTGGATCAGGCTGGTGGCGTAATGGGCCCAGACGAAGAGGGGCAGCCGGTCAAACGTCATGCCGGGGGCGCGCATCTTGTGGATAGTGACGATGAAGTTCAGCCCGGTGAGGATGGAGGAGAAGCCGGAGATGAACACGGCGATGGCCGCGGCGGTGACATAAGTGCGCGAGTACGAACTGGAGAAGGGGGGATAGAAAGTCCAGCCCGTGTCGACGCCGCCGTAGGCCATGGTGCCGACGGCAATCAGGCCGGCGACGATATAGATGTACCAGCTTAGTAAGTTGATGCGGGGGAAGGCGAGGTCCTTTGCGCCGATCATCATCGGGATGAGGAAGTTGCCTAGGGTTGCGGGGATGGACGGGATGAGGAAGAAGAAGATCATCACGATCCCGTGCATGGTGAACAACTTGTTATAGGTGTCGGAGTTGAACAGGTCGCCGGCCGGGGTCGCCAATTCGAGGCGAACGAGCATGGCGAAGATGCCGCCCAACAGGAAGAAGAACGATATCGAGATGAGGTAGAGGATCGCTATCCGTTTGTGGTCCGTGGTGAACAGCCACGACTTCCAGCCGTACTTGGTATTGAGATAGTTCAGCTTTTCGGTGCTGCGCGGAGTTTCGATTGCAGTGCTCATTACAGACTCCCTACTGAGGCGGCTCCTGTTGCCGGGGCTTTTGGAACTTTCGGCGCTGACTTACCGGCCGCGGCAGGCACGGCAGGCGCGTGATGCGGGCTAAGCGACTTGATATAAGCGATCAACTGAAGGAGTTGTTCTTCGTTGACTTCGCCCTGGAAAGTCGGCATGATATCGGGCTTATAGCCGTAGACGATTTTCGCGTTGGGATTCAAGATTGACTCGCGGACGTAGGATTCGTCGGCGATGACGGTGCTGCCGTCCGACATCTGTTGTTTGTTGCCGAAGACGTTCATGAGGTTCGGGCAGCGTCCACCGGCGGTGAACAGGTGGCAACTGGAGCAGCCAAGTTGGCTGAAGAGGCGTCCTCCCTGTTCGGCCATGGTGCCGGTGGCGCCGCCGCCGGCGAGCCAGTTTTCATATTCCTTTGGTTCCATGACGGTGACCCAGCCGACCATGCCGGAGTGTTCGGTACCGCAGTATTCGGCGCAGAAGATATGATAGCGGCCGGGCTTGGTGGCGATGAACCATTCGGTGTTGTAGCGGCCGGGGACGACGTCGCGCTTGAGGCGGAACGCCGGGAGGAAGAAGCTATGGATGACGTCTTCGCTGGCCAGCGTTAGTTTGACCGGGACGTTGACGGGGACGTGGAGTTCGTTGATTTCACGCTGCCCGCCGGGATACTGCACCTTCCACATCCATTGTTTGCCGACGATAAAGACATCGAGTGCGTTCGCCGGCGCCTTGCCGTTGTCGAAGTAGATCTTGGCGCCCCAGAAGAACATGACGAGCATGACCAGGAAGGGGATGATGGACCAGGTGATTTCGAGAGCCGTGGAGCCGTGGATCATGGGCGGCTTTTCGTCGTTGGAACGTTTGCGGTACTTGACGGCAAAGATAATGATGCCGAGGAAGATGACCGCGGTCATGACGACGGTGACGAACGACTGGAAGTAATACAGTGCGTCGACCGCCGGAGCGTTCGTGGCCGCACTGGGAGGAATCAGCGTAAACTGGCCCATAAGTTCCTACACAACCCTCGGATGTCCGCTTTCGGCGCCGGGACCGGTGGGTAGTCCAGATCCGCTGCGGCGGGAAAGCATGAAGATTCCGGCCACCATGGCCACAAAAAAGAGACCACCCACGATGCGCAGGCTGTTGACGATGGCCAAGCCATACTTGCCAGTGCGTGGATCGTAGTGGTAGCAGAACAGGAGAACTTCGTCGGTCGGCGAGCCGATTTTTTCGCCGGAGGCATCGACTAAGCCGAGGCGGAGATCGCGTTCGTTGTAATGAATGCCGTAGAAGTATTTCGACAGGACGCCATCCGGCGTGGCGACCATGATGCCGCTGGCGTGGGCGTACTGTTTCTGGGTGGGATCCCAGACATAGGAGAAGCCGGCGGCCGCGGCGGCGCGGTGAATTTCGGGGTCGGCGCCGGTGAGAAAGTGGAGGCCATCGGCCGAGCCGAGTTGTTTGGCGTAGGCGGCCCGTTTGGCGGAGGCGATGGCGGGCGTGTCGCGCGGGTCGATACTGATGGCGACGACTTCAAAGTCCTGACCGGGTTTGAGGGGGATCTTCTTGACCGAGGACATCAGGCCGTCGAGTTCGAGATTACAGAGCATCGGGCAGGTGTAATAGACGAAGGCGAGGATGACAGGCCGGCCGTGGAAATAGTCGCCCAAGCGGACGGACTTACCGGCTTCGTCGACAAAGGCCGCGTCGAGCGGCATCGGCTTGTTGAGGTTCTGCGTGATGCCGACTTTTTCGAGGACCGGAGGCCGCCCGAGATAATTCTGCGCCTGGGCCCAGGGGCCCAGGACGGCGAGGATGCCCGCCGCGATCGCGCTGGTTGTGAATCTACTGCCCAACATGCTCCTCTCCTACTAATGCCGCCGTGGTTGCCTGTGGCTTCGCCGCGGGAGTCATTCCCTTCGTTTTCTCTTTCGCCGCGCCGGCGGCGGATTCGACCGGAAGGCCGCGCTCGGCGATGAGATCGATGGCGCGGTCAATCGGGATACGAACGGTTCCGTCGGCCTGATTGACCCACGCGTAACTGTTCAGGACGCGCGCCTCGTTGGCGTGAAGGACCTTGTACTCTTCCGACGGGTGCTCCTGCACGCGCGGGGCTTTGGGCAATTCCATCGGGCGGGTGAGGTCATTGGCCCGCTCCGGCTGGGCTTGCGTGCTGCTGAGGTAATTGAAGATGCCCACGGTGACGAAACAGACGGCGAGAACGAGAATCACCATGCCGAGGGTGGAAAGGAGGATCAACTTGATGTTGACCTCGCGAGTTTCGTGTCCGCCGGCCGGGTGTGTTGGTTGTGACAGCGAGTGCTCCATGGCGGTTACCTTATGCGTGATGGTGCTGGTGGCGCATGGCGATGAGCCGCGCGTCATTCAAGGGAAGCAGCGGGCGCGACTTGAGCTGGCCAAAGAATAGGAAGAACCACATGCCGCCGATGCCGGCAAGCGCCGTGAGGTCCATCCAGCTAACGCTCAACTCGGGACGCAGAGGCGGTTGGCTCAACCAAAAGACGTCGAGAAACCGCATGAAGAACATATAGACGCAGAGCTTGTAAAGCAAACTCGGATTCCGCTTCACGAACCGGTGCAATAGGATGAAGAACGGCACGCAGAAGTGGAACACGGCAACGGTCCAGGCGACATAGCCCCAGCCGTGGGTGAAGCGTCGCTGATACCACTGAATCTCTTCGGGCAGGTTGCCGGCCCACGTGATGAGGAACTGGGAGAAAGAAAGATAAGCCCAAACCATGGTGAAGGCGAGCATCAGGTTGCCCAGGTCGTGGGTGACGGGCATGTTGATGGTTTCCTGGAAGGGGCTCTGATCCGAGTAGCGGACGAGCAGAATGATGGCCAGGGCGAGCATGGCCAGCACCTGGCCGATAAGATACATGGCGCCGTAGATGGTGGAGTACCAGGTGGGCTCGAGCGACATCACCCAATCGAAGAAAGCAAAAGTGGAGGTGAGGACGAAGAGCAGGAGCATGGGCGCGGAGAACTGGCGCATGCGGACCTGGATGGCGACGCCTTCGGCGCGGTCCTTCGTCTTGTCCTGGATGTCCGTGCGGCTGGAGAGCCGGTAGCCAATGAAGGTCCAGAAGAGTAAGTAGAAGACGAAGCGGATGGTGAAGCCCTGCGGGTTGAGATAAGCGATCTTATGGGCGACGGCGGGCTCCTTCATGAACTCCGGCCGGACCCAGGGGAACAAGGTGTGCATGGCGCCGGGCAGGTAAAAGGCGATGGCCAAGGGAATGAAGGTGTACGGCAACACCTTGGCGGAGGCTTCGAGGAAGCGCCGGATGATGGCGCCCCAGTTGCCGCCGACCACGTTGTTCAGGAGATAGAGCCCGAGGGCTCCGGCGGAAACGCCGGCCCAGAAGAGGCTGCCGTAGAACCAGGAGTACGTGAACTGGGTCTTATTTACGGCCAAGCCGGCAAAGGTGGCGGCAAGGCCTACGATGCCTACAATTAAAGACGTACGTTGGGAGCGTGAGATACGCTCGATGAGGACATTCGGCTCGCTCACGGTTGACCTCCCTGCGAAGCCGCCATAGTGGCGCGGTAAGATGGTGGAATTTCGCCCGAGAAAGGCGCGGGGAATTCGGGGTGGCCGGGGTTATTGGCCACGCTGCGCGGCGGCGCCCAGTTCAGGGACGCGGTCGGGGTGTCGGAGACCTGGACCAGCGCCTGCGGGCCGCCGGCTTTTAATTCGGCCTGGACATCGGCGGGAACATCGTTCAGCGTGGCCGCTTCGCTCAACTGGAGGGCGCGGATGTAGGCAATGATGCGCCAGCGATCGTCGACGCTGACGCGGGAGGCGTAGCTCGGCATGGCGCCGAAGCCGTTCGTTACGACGTCGAAGAAGTGGCCGACGGGGGCCTTCATCAGTTTGGGACTGTGATAGTTACCGGCCTTGCGGTAGCCGCGCTGGACGATCATGCCGTTGCCGTCGCCGAGGCGGCTGTGGCACGGGCTGCAATAGATATTAAACCGGTACTGGCCGAGACGGATGTCGGCTTTGGTAATTTTCCAAGGGAAGTAGTCAACATCCTGGCCATTTACTTTGCCGGTGTAGCGGGCTTCGTCGAGTTCCAGGTAGCCGCGGGCGACGGTGTCTTCGACCATGGGCCGCTCGGAGCGGCGGTCGCCCCAGAAGCTGGACTCGGCGAGCGCCTTGTAACGCGGCTGATTGTGCATGTCCTGGCGGCAGCCGAGCGTGGCGAAGGCGAGGAGGGCGACGAGGGCCAGGTTAATTCTCGACATCGGCAACCTCGTAGGAAGTAAGTGTGGAGAGGAATTCGCGGGTGCGTTCCTTATCGAAGAGCGGGTCGCCGGCTTCGACGCAGAGGAAGAAGCGATCCTTGGAAGCGCGGGCGAATTCGGGGACGTTGAACACGGGGTGATATGGCTGCGGGAGACCGTTCATCGCGAACATGCCGAAGACCGCGGTGAGAGCCGACAACAGCACCGTGCACTCGAATGTGATTGGAATGAAGGCCGGCCAGCTATTAAATGGGCGGCCGGCGACGTTGTGGGCGTAAGCAATTGTGGCGATCCAGTAGAGGAGGCCGAAACCGCCCACGCAGCCGGTGAGGCCGCCGGCGAGAACGGCCAGCGAAACGTAGTGCTTACGGAAGCCGATGGCGTCGGCTAGGCCTTCGACGGGCATAGGCGTGTAGGCGTCCATCTGGCGGTAGCCGGCGGCGTAGGTTTTGTTGGCCGCGTCGAGGAGTTGTTCGGGGCTGGTGAATTCCGCCATCAGCCCGTAGAGTCCGGTTCTAGGTGCGTTGTCGTTCATCGCATCAATCTCCCTGCGCCGGCAGAGGCGCGACCGGGTAGGCGCCCGTGTGTTGCATGTGGTGCAGATCCTCGCGCACCTCGAACATGGCGAGCATCGGCACGAATCGTACAAAGAGCCACATGAGGGTTGTGAACAGGCCGATGGTTCCGATGAAGGTGGCCCAATCCCAGATGGTCGGGTAGTACATGCCCCAGGAGGAGGGCAGGAAGTCGCGGTGCAAACTGGTGATGACGATGACGAAGCGCTCGAGCCACATTCCGATGTTGACAATGATGGAGATCGTGAACAGCGCCGGGATGTTGAGCCGCACTTTCCGAATCCACAGAAGCTGCGGGATGGCGATGTTACAGGAGATGAGCATGATGTAGGACCACCAGTAGGGGCCGGTCATGCGGTTCCAGTACATGAAGCTTTCGTAGGGGTTGCCGCTGTACCAGGAGATAAAAGCCTCCATGGCGTAGCCGTAGGCGACGATGAGGCCGGTGCCTAACATGACTTTCGCGGCGGCCTCTAGGTGGCGCATGGTGATCATGCCTTCCATGTGGAACCATTTCCGCGTCGGGATGGCGAGAGTAATGACCATGGCGAAGCCGGAGTAAATGGCGCCGGCGACGAAATAGGGCGGGAAGATGGTGGTGTGCCAGCCGGGGAGGATGGAAATGGCGAAGTCGAAGCTGACCACGGTGTGGACGCTGACCACGAGCGGCGTGGATAGGCCGGCGAGGATGAGATAGGCCATCTGGTAACGGGACCAGTGTTTGGCGGAGCCGCGCCAGCCGAGGCTGAGCATACCGAACAGGACACGCTGCCACTGGTGCTTGCTGGTGTCGCGCATGGTGGCGAAGTCCGGTACGAGGCCGGTAAGCCAGAACAAGAGAGAGACAGTGGCGTATGTAGAGACCGCGAAGACGTCCCAGAGCAGCGGGCTGCGAGGCTGCGGCCAGAGCCACATGGAGTTAGGGTAGGGCAGGAGCCAGTAAGCGAGCCAGGGCCGGCCGAGGTGGAGGATGGGGAACATGCCGGCGCAAGCGACGGCGAACAGAGTCATTGCTTCGGAGAAGCGGTTGATGGAGGTTCGCCAATCCTGTTTGAGCAGGAGCAAGATGGCCGAGATGAGTGTCCCGGCGTGGCCGATACCGATCCACCAGACGAAGTTGACGATGGCGAAGCCCCAGGCGATGGGGATGACGATGCCCCAGACGCCGACGCCCTTATAGAACAGCCACGTCGCGGCTATCAGCAGAAGCTGAAGTAGCGCGAAGGCCGCGGCGAAGGCGAAAAACCAGGGCTTCGGCGTTTTAGCCAGCGGCTGGTAGATGACACCGGCGATTCTGTCGGTGACGGTGGCGATATCGTGACCCGGGCCGAGGACATGATCGGGACCCGGGTCGATATCAGGCGGAATTGGTCGAACTACTTCTTCGGTCTTCAATGCCGTTACCCCTTCTGCAAGTCTGGATTCGGATTGCGCACGCGCGCCAGGTAAGTGGTGCGGGGACGGGTGTTCAGCTCACCGAGCAGACCGTAGTTACGGACCTGCCGCTTGAGTTTCGCAACCCGGCTGTTCGGGTCGTTGATGTCGCCGAACACAATCGCCTTGGTGGGACAAGCCTGTTCGCAGGCGGTGATGATTTCGCCATCGCGGACGCGGCGGTTTTCCTTTTCAGCGAGGATCTTGGCCGCGTTGATGCGCTGGATGCAGTATGAGCATTTTTCCATGACGCCCCGGCTGCGGACGGTGACGTCGGGATTGCGGACACCCTTGAGGCTTTCGGTGTACCAATCCGAGTAAAGGTAGAAGTTGAAGCGCCGCACTTTATACGGGCAGTTATTGGAGCAGTAGCGGGTGCCGACGCAACGGTTATAGACCATCTGATTGAGGCCTTCGCCGCTGTGGACGGTCGCGGCGACGGGACAAACCAGTTCGCAGGGCGCGTTTTCGCAGTGCATGCAGGGCACCGGCTGGAAGTACATTTCCGGATCGTCGAGATTGGAGCCGGCGTAGTAGCGGTCGATGCGGATCCACTGTAGCTGGCGGCCCTTGGCGGTTTCTTCCTTGCCGACGACGGCGATGTTATTTTCGGCCTGGCAGGCGGCGTTACAGGCGTTGCAGCCGACGCACGAGTTGAGGTCGATGGAAAGGCCCCACTTATAGCCTTCGTAGATGTAGTCCGGATAGAGGGTGTTCTTCTGATCTGCGGCTTCTTCGAGGGCGAACTCGACCTGCGGGTTCTTGCGGTATTCCTCGAGGGTTTTCAGGCGCACCGGGTTGCGTTCGGCCATGGTCTGCTGGTGCTGGGTGGCGGCGAGCAGGTAGGTGCGGCCGGTTTTGCGGATGTCTACGCCGGCGGAGTGAAAGAGACCGGCGGAGGTGCGGATTTTATAGGCGTTGAACCCGGTTCCATCGGCGACGCGGCCGCCGTGAGTCCGGCCGTAGCCGAGGTGGACGGTGATGGAATCGGCGGCGTGGCCGGGAAGAATCCAGACCGGCGCTTCGACCATGCGGCCTTCGAAGTTCAGCGCAACGACGTCCTCGGTCTGCACATTGAGCTTTTGGGCCGTGGAAGGGGAGATCCAGACAGCGTTGTCCCAAGTGCTCTTGGTGGTGGGTTTGGGCAGTTCCTGCAGCCAGCCGTTGTTGGTGAACGAGCCGTCCCAGACGGTGGGGTCGGGGCGGAAGACGATTTCGATGCCGGAAGCCGGGGAGGCGGTGGAGGCCGGCGGCATCTTGGCGTCGACCTTGACGGGTTCGAGCGCGGTGTTGGAGACGAGGCCGTCGTGGAGGGCGATTTTCCAGTTTTGGTCGAAGTCCTTGTCGCCGAGTTTCTGCTGCCAATAGGACTTGACTAAGTCGTGGGCGGAGCGGCCCGCGTCGCCGGAGAGGGCGGCGAGCAACTCGATCGCGGTGCGGCCGCCGTAGAGCGGGGCGATGAGGGGCTGCTGGATGGTGATGGTGCCGTCGTGGGCGCGGTTGTCGCCCCAGGATTCCAGGTAGTGGGCTTCAGGCAACTGCCACTGGCAGAGCACAGAGGTTTCGTCGTTGTAGTTCGACAGATGCGCCTTGAGCTTGACCGTGGAAAGGGCTCCGGCGAAGTCGAGGTCGGCGGGGGCGTCGTAGACGGGGTTGCCGCCGAGGATGAAGAGCGTGTCGACCTGGCCGGCACGCATGGCCGCGACGAGATCCTTGAGCGACTGGGTGGTGTCGACCGGGGAATACTCGAGCGGTTCAGTGTAATAGAGCGTTTTACCCTCGTTGCCGAGGGCGGCGTTGATGGCGTGGGCGACAGCGTGGACAGCGGGCGGCTGATAGGGTCCGGCGACGACGACGGAGCGGCCGGCGGCGGATTTGAGGTCGGCGGCGATGGCGGCGATGGCCTTGTGGGGTGAGGAACTGGCGGTGGCGCCGGAGACCCCGAGTGCGGCGGCAAGATCGCGGGCAAAGCCTTCGATTTCAGCCGATTTCAGGAGAATGTGTTCGTCCGCGGTGGCGCCGGTGGGCGAATAGTGCGGCTCGACAACGTATAGGCGGTTCACCTTGGTCTGCTCCGCGGGGATGCCTTCGGCGACTGCCTGGACGGGATTGGACGGGGCAGGGCTGGTGTCTTCCTCGACGTGGGTCGAGGCCTGATTGCGGAGCGGAGCGACAGGGCCGGTCTGGAAGCCTTCCTGGCGGTCGGCTTTGGAAGAGGGCGCCGCGGTGATGTTGGTGCGGATCTGGCGGCCGCGGATGAAGTCGCGGGCGTAGCGGACGCGGCCGTCTCCGGAAGTCAGGAAGTCGGAGTCGAGCGAAACCACGACGTCGGCATTCTCAAACTGATAGACGGTGTTGACGGGGCGGCCGAAGGCGAGCTTGGCGCCTTCGTGTACGTTGTTGCGGCCGACCGGCTCCCACTGATGCCACTTCAGGTTCGGCAGGACTTGCTGCGTGGAGGCGATTTGGGCGGCGAGGCTGGGCGAGGTGACCGGGCGTGTGAGGATGGCGATGCCCTTGCCGCCACTGTTCTTTGCATCCTGTTGAATCGAGGCGAGAACACCGTCGAAGGAGCCCCAGCTTGTGATGTCGCCATAACGAAGGACGACCTGAGAACGATCGGGATCCCAGAGGTCGAGCACGGAGGCTTGGGCGAACGCGTCGGTCGAGCCGAGGCTGCCAGGGTGGTCAGGGTTGCCTTCGACCTTGGTGGGCCGGCCGAGGTGGCTCTCGACGAGCAGGCCGATGGCGGCGCCAGGGCCGGGCAGCGCGGTGGCGAAGAAGAGCGGCTTGCCAGGGGTGAACTCGTCGGGTTGCTTGACGTAAGGGACGATCAGCTCTTTGGGCTGTTTGGTGCAGGCGCTCAAGCCAGCGAGAGCGAGGGAGGAGGCCATCACCTTGAGCGCGGTGCGGCGGTTGACCGGGTCTACCCAATCGGGGGCGCGGTTGGGAAATTCGTCCTCTACAAACGCTTGAAAATCTTTGGTTTCTGCGATTTCCTCAAGGCTCTTCCAGTAGGTGGGTCCGGTGGACTCGCTGAGGCGCCGGCGGAGGCGTTCGATGTCGAGCCGCTCTTTAGGCTTGGCCTCGGCCGGAGCGATCGACGTTACGTCGACCAGGGGCATGGCTTCCGGGCCCTTCCCATCGGGGCGGTTGGGTTCGTTTTTATGACTGCCGTTCATCGATGACACGTGTAGCAATCCGTCAGACTCTGGACATGATATTCGGCGACGAGCTTTTTACCGAGCTCGGCCTGGTTGGCGGGCGTCTGGTAGGCCGTGTTGAAAACTTCCGACCGGGGACGGATGTACTTTTCCGGATTCCGGTGGCACTCCAGACACCAGTTCATGTACAGCGTGTTCTGCTTGTACATAAAGGCGATGTTTTGGACTTCGCCGTGGCAGGTGGAACAACCGATCCCCTTGTTCAGGTGGATGCTGTGGTTGAAGTAGACGAAATCGGGCAGATCGTGGACGCGGGTCCACTCGATGGACTGCCCGGTGCGCCAGCTTTCCCGGACCGGTTCGAGGACGGCGGCGTTCGTCCAGATCTGGGAGTGGCAGCTCATGCAGATCTCCGTAGCGGGCAGGCCCGCCCTGGCGCTGGTTTCGACCGAGGTGTGGCAGTAGCGGCAGTCGATGCCATCGTCGAGGACGTGGTGTTTGTGGCTGAACGGGATAGGCTGCGTTCTGACGACTCTTACGTCGGTGATGTATGCGCCGCGATCGATCGAGTAAGCCACAGCGATGATGCTGCCAACGAGCAGTACGCCGCCGACAATGCTTACCTTTGCGATCGAGTTCGCGCTTCGATGGAAGATCTGCATGCGAGCTTGATCCTTAATCTTTAAATACTAGACGAAATTTTGTCAAAGTGCAAAAAATCCGCTCAGACGAGCAAAGCCGGGATTGGATCCTTCGAGATCGGCAAGAACCGGTCCGGTCCGCTGGCGAGTCATCCATCCGTTTGGCCAGCGAACGCAAACCGAGGCAGTATAGCGAAGATCGGCGGGGGATTGCAAAAACAGAAGGAGGGTTAAATGTTTTTAGGAGGCGAGCGCCGGGATGCGGGCGCGGAGGGCGGAGGCGAGCGAGCGGGCGATGGCCTCCCAGCAGTATTCGCGTTCGACGACGGCGCGGGCGCGGGCGGTCATGGGGCCGAGTTGCGGGGCGGGGTTGCGGCTGAGTTGTTCGACGATGCCGGGGAACTCAATGAGGGGAGCGACGAGGAGGTGCTCGCCGGCAACTAGGTTGAGGCCGCGGGCGCCGAAGGGTGTGCTGAGGACGGGGACGCCGGAGGCGAGGTAGTCGAGGATCTTCAGGTTGGTCCCGGAGCCCATTTCCATGGGGTTGAGGGCGAGGTGGGCGCGGGAGAGAGCGAGGTCCTTGGCGCGGTCGTCGAGGACGCCGAGGGGTGTGACGTTGGAGGGAAGCGGGAGGCGGAAGACGCGGAAGTAGTCGCAGACGCTGCCGAGCAGTTGGAAGCGGACATCGGGGAGGCGGCGTGCGATTTCGGAGACGAAGCGCGCGGCTTCGATGTTGGGTTCGTGCCAGCTTCCGAGGAAGAGGACGGTGAAAGGCGAGGTGTGGGCGTAGCGTTCGGCAAAGGGGTGGTAGGTGACGGAGGCGAGGTCGACGCCGTTGGGGGCGAGGACGATTTTTTCGGGTGGGATGGCGTATTCGGCGACGTAGGCTTCCGCATCGGCGGGCGAGCAGGCGGAGATGAGGTCGCTATGTTGGCAGGCGCGGCGCTCGGCTTCGCGGGTGAGGCGGAGGAGATAGCGGCCCATGGCGTTTTGGGGAAGCATGCGCCGCTTGAGCGAGAACTCGGCGTTGTGACCTTCGTAGAAGACAGGCTGTGATTGGCGGACGGCTTCGATGGCGGTGATGAGGTAGGGGTGGCTCGAGACCAGGAGAGCACTCGACGCGGCGGAGTGGCGAAGGGCGGCGAGGAAGTCCGCGGTAAGCGGGAAGAGGCGCGGCATGACGACGTCGGTGACGGGAACGCCGCCGGCGCGGCGAGAGGCACGGGCTTCGCGCTGGATGTGGGCCTGGGTTTTCGCGGTGCGGATTTCGTGGACGCCGGGCGCGATCTCCTGGTTGAGTTCGGGTTGAAAGTCGTCGGCGAAGGTAAGAAGGTCGACGCGGCAGTCCAGTTCGCGGGCGAGATGACGGTAGAGGTGATAGACGCGGCTTTTGCCTCCGCCGCGAGGCGGGTAGATGGGGAAGGTGACGCAGACCGTGATGTGGCGGCGGGGCCGGGAAATGCGGCGCGGGCTGGCGATGGGGACGCCGGTGAGGCTTTCCGCAACCGAGTCCCAGCGGATGCCGGCGACTTTGGTGCGGCAGGCGGGGGCCATGGCGCGGGCTTCGGCGATGTGGGTGGCGAGGTAGTCGATGCGTTCGGCGAGGGCGACGGGATCGGGCGGGACGGCGAAGCCGGTGAGGCCGTTCTCGACGAACTCGTTGGGTCCGCCGGAGTCCGTGCACGTGAGCACGGGCTTGCCGCTGTTCATGGCCTCGATGGTGACGAGTCCGTAGTCTTCGTCATAGGGGACGTAGAGGGCGGCGAGGCAGTTGGCGTAGAGGTCGACGACATCGGCGTCGTTGACGAAGCCGAGGAAGTCGATGCGGGGGTCGCCGGCGGCGAGGGCGCGGAGGGTGGCTTCGTCGGGCCCGGTTCCGGCGATTTTCAGCGGGACGGTGGTTTTGGCGCTGAGCATGGCCTCGACGAGGAGACGGACGCGCTTGGCGCCGTCAAGGCGGGAGATGGTGAAGAAATATTCGGAGTTGCCGGAGCGGAAGGAAGCAAGGTCGGAAGGATGGTGGCGGACGGTGACGGAAGCGCCGGGAGGGAAATAACCCTTGCGGCGGGCGACGTTGTGGCTGATGGCTGCGTATCGGGCAATGGAGGGAGGCGCAAGGGCGGAGTCGTCGAGAAAGTGGACGATCTCGCGGATCAGCGGGCCGGGGAACTGGAACAGGTCCGGGGGCGCATCGGCGGCGCGGCGGAGATCGTCGAGGCGGGCGAAGCATTCGGGGATGTGAGCGCGGGACGGGACTTGAGAACGAAGGAAGCAGGTCAGAGAGGCGACGGCGGGATGGTTCGATTCGCAGCGCTGTGGAAGCGGCGGATAGGTGTCATAGAGGCCGCGGAGGCGATGCTGGAGGTAGAGCACGTGGCGCGGGTGGGAGATCATCCAGGCGGGATACTTCGCGCTGACGACGAGGTCGAAGTGAGAAAGATCGAGTTGAGCGAAAGCGCGGTAGGAGTCGACGAGGTCCCAGAAGGAGAGTTCGCGGGAGGGGAGCTTGATGAGTTCGGCCTGGTGCGAGGTTTCCTGGTTGAGGTAGTTCAGGAGGCCCCAGACGAGTTTTTCCGCGCCTCCGATGGTGAAGGGGACCGGGCTTGGTGCGACGAGGGCGATTTTCATTGCGCGTCGATCACTGGCTTAGCAACGCGGCGACGGTGTCCCAGGAGACGTCCATCGACTCGTAGCGCTGGTAGCCGTTGGAGCCGAGCGCGGCGCCGTGGCGGGGCATACCGTAGAGTTCGTCGATAGCCTGCGCGATGGCGCGGGGTTCGGGATCGGCGATCATGCCGGTCTCGCGGTGGCGGACGAACTCGAGCGGGCCCCCGGAGTCCTGGCAGGTGATGACGGGCTTACGCGCGAGCATGGCTTCGAGGGTGATGTAGCCCAAATCTTCGCCGCGCGGGCCGAAGAACACGGCGAAGCAGTGGGCGTAGAAGGCGAGGAGATCGCCTTCATCGAGTTCGCCGATCAAGCGGACACGATGTTCGAGGCCGAGCGCGGCGATTTCGCTTTCATAGACGGCGCGCTGTCCGCCGGAGCCGGAGATGAGAGCGAAAACGGGGGCGGTGACGTAGCGCATGGCCTCGATGAGGAGGATCTGGCGCTTGTGGCGTTCGAGTCGGCTGGGCGCGAAAACGTAGGGCAGCGGATCCGCGGTGTAGAGTTTGCCGGCGAGCGGGGGGGGATGGTAGATGGGCGTCGAGGAGATGTTGTTGAAACTCTGGAGTCGGCTGGCTACGGTTTGCGAGATAGTGTAGCGGCGGGGGATGGCGGCCAGGTGTTCGGAGTCGAGACGGTGAATGAGGGAGCGGAGTTGCTCGGCTTCGGGCGTGTGCGGGGAGCGCGTTTCCCATTCGTCGTAGACGGAGCGGTGCTGGTGCAGCAGCCAGAGGGTTTTTTCCGGGTGTTGGAGGAAGTAAGCGGGGAAACTGAGGCAGATGACGCGGTCCGGAGGGGGCGCGCCGAAGCAGGTGAAGTCTTCGATAAACCACTGGTCGATGGCGCGGCGTACGGCGGACTCGGGGTGGAACCGGAACGGTAGGGTGACGATGTCGGCCTCGTGACCGGTGCGCCGGAGAGCGGCGAGGAGGCCGGCGGCGAGGGCTTCGGCACCGCCTTCGATAAAAGGGGTGCGGACGGAAGCGATGGCGATTCTCAATCGGCGCTCCGGCGCGCCGCTTCGAGGGCCTCGACTCTGCGCTCCAGTTCGAGAAGCGCCTCGCGGTTAGCCTTGTTGAAGGCGACGCGGGCGGCCTGGCGCTCGAGTTCGGCGACGGATGACTTGTCGGCCTTGGCCTCCATGGGGCCGATTAATTCGAGGCGCAAGACGCGATGGACTTCGGCGAAGCGGCGCTCGATGGAAGATTCCAGCCGGCGCAGGTTTGCTTCGAACGCGGGGAGATTGAGAACGAGGGCGGCGATGCGCAGCACGGGTCCGGCGACAGGGAGACGGAACAAACGCTCGCGGCGCAAGGCCACGTCGAGGCCGGGCACCGGGACCCCGCGCGCCCGGCCTTCGTCGGAATGACTTACAGCGGCGATGAAATCGAGCTTGGAGAGGTTACCGGAGTGGAGGCGATCCGCGTAAGAGGCCGCGGCGTGGCGTTCGGGTTCACGGCCGAGTAACTCGCGGTAAACGAGCCGCACAAGCGTTTCGTCGTGAAACGCGAGGAATCGGGAGAGCGGGAGCGGGCGGGACGCCGATTCGAGATCCGGTGGAAGCGGCGCGAGTAAGTTGCGATGGCTTGTATCGGGGGCCGACGCGGCGCAGGCGGCGGGGGGCTTGCGCGCGGCCGCTTCGTCGCGCACGCGCTGAATCAAGGAGTCCAGATCGAGGGGTTTCGTCCCGGAAGAGTTCATTTGGACCAAAGAACGCCTTCTCATTATAGTGAGGCGGTTAGAGGCATGGCTGTTTTGGAGTGGCGGGGATCTTTATAATGGAGTCACGCGCCCGTAGCTCAGCCGGATAGAGCGATTGACTTCGAATCAATAGGCCGGGGGTTCGAGTCCCTCCGGGCGCGCCACTTGACTTAGGTGGCAGACCGAACGTCCTAGGACTTAGGTTCCAGTTCTGCGGCTGGCGCGGCTGGCGCGGTTAATTCCTATTGCAGCAAAGCTAAGGCAACGTATAATTAGGCATGACTGCGACGCCCTAAGGGTCGCAGGAACCCCCAATGGCTAGGGGTCTGTTGCAGCGCAGACTTACTCTTTGAATTGATTCAACATGGCAGGACCAGGTGAGGCCGTTTATCGGATCCTGATCGCTGCGCCGGAGTCGGAGCGGGAGCGAAAGCTTCGGGCGGCGCTTTCAGCAAGCTCGAGCTGTGCGATCGAGATCGAGGCGGCACGCACGGCTCAGCAACTCGCGGCGCTTTCCGGGCAGCGGTTTGACGCGTTAATCGTCGATCCCGCTGTTGGGAGAGAACAGGTGCTGGAAGATTTGTTCGGGGCGTCGGGAGGCGACGGCGCGCGGGTGTTTTTGCTTGCCGAGAGCGGACTGGAGGGGCGGAGAGGAGGTTCGCCGATCCGATTCGAGGACGGCGAACCGGACCTGGAACCTCTGTGGAAGGCGCTTGCGGGGAGCCCAGCCCCGGAGGGAAGCGACCCCCTGCTCGACAGCGTCGAACGGCAGATGGGCGATCTGGTGTGGCACTTTCACGACGCTCTCGTGGTGTACGACGTTGGCGCAGGGCGGGCGGTGTACGCGAGTCCCGCGTTCGAGAAGATCTGGCAGACTTCGCGGTCGGCGGTAATCGGGGATGGCGAGTTGTGGATCGGCACATTTGTTCCGGAGGAACGCGGGCGGGTGCGGGAAGCAGTCGCGGCAGCGGCGGCAGGGGATACTCAGTCGCTGGAGTGCCGGATTACGCGGCCCCGGGGAGGCGTGGGGTGGATCTCGCTTCGCCTCGTTCCGTGGCGCGAGGGCGGGCTAAAGGTAGGGCGGCTTTCGGCCGTGGCCACCGATATCACGGCGCACAAGGAGGCCGAGGCGGCGCTGCGCGCGGAGAAAGAGCGGCACCGCGAGCACGAGCGAAGGTACCGGCTGTTATTTGAGAACAGTCCGTTGCCGATGTTTCTG